>CALGZD010000409.1 GCA_937934635.1 uncultured Deinococcales bacterium | reverse complement strand
GCAGCTTCGCTCCCGATGCAGGTTACTAAATCAAAAGCTTGACTAGCTTGCCCTGCTTGACGGTGTAACGATTCAGAAAGCTCGCCAAGTTCAAGCATGTCTCCCAAAATCACATGATGTGGCTTGGGCATGGATGTCATGACTTCAAAAGCAGCTTGGAGTGATATTGGGTTGCTGTTATAGCAGTCATCTAGGATTGTGAACGCATTTGCTTTACCGTGAATCTTACCTCGAATCCTACCCTGCCTAAGTTGTAAGCGGTGAGGCTCGAGCTCAACCTCTCCAAGTCGCTCAGCAGCAGCAGCAAGGTTCATTTCTAAAAGCTGCGCCATTGCCATAGCACCAACAGCATTGGTCGCCATGACGTTGCCAAGATAGGGTAAGTTAAGGCTCTGACCTAAAACATCAAGCTGTTGACCATTTAAATCAGCACTGCCTAATTGACCAATAATAGTATTATCTATTTCAGTTTGACTTAAAACATCTTCTTCTAAACCATAAACCGTAACAACCTTACGCTGTTCTTCAGTCAATCTTTCAAAAACCGCACTACTCACCAAACACTGTTCAGCAGCAGCAATCAACTTTGTCTTTTCTCTAGCAACAACCTCAACACTACCAAGCTCATTCAAGTGACTTTCAGAAATAACCGTAATAAGCCCATGCGTTGGCTGTACCAACTCAAGCAAGATATCCATCTCACCTGGGTGATCGATGCCAAGTTCTAAAACAAGTTTATGCTCTGGCGTAGTCTCTCCCGCTAACCATTTATCGACCAAAACCCTTGCAAGTGCCAACGGCGTATTAAAATTGCCTAGGCTCGAGCCAGCATCCAAAGCAAGCGCAAGCATCGCCTTACTACTTGTCTTACCCGCCGAACCAGTCACTGCAACGACTGGACCTTGAATATGCTGTCTTGCTTCTTTGCCTAAGGCAAACAGTAAATCAGCTGGATTTTCAACAACGATACTTTTTTCTGGCGCTCCCTCTGCTCCTGCTCGTTCTGCTCGTTCATAGGCAACATCAGAAACGATAAAGGCTGCACCTGCAGCTAAGGCTTGCTCGGCAAATTTAATCCCATGACCATGCTCACCTGGCAAGGCAAAAAAAGCATCTCCTTCACGTACACGCCCAGAGTGAAAAGATACACCTCGTGCCGTTGGAAGCTTGTTATATTCTGTAGCATCTATAGGTGTATTTTGATGCTTTTGAGCAAAGTCTAAAAAAAAGGCAGCACTCAAACCATTTTGAATATTTTTGAAAGCCGTAGCCTTTGCTACTGCTGTTTGTTTTGTTTGTATAGCTTCTGTCATTTAGGTGCTCCACTAACCCTATAAACTCAAGAGTCAGTATGTGGTGTCTATATTGCCGTGTAGGTTATAACCAATTGCCGTGTAGGTTATACCCAGTAAGTTATTCACGCCATTAATATTTATATGTTTTGTTTTACCCTATGTCGCATAAGACAAACTAACTACAAAGAACGCCTCAAAACACTTTTGAGTAACTTACACATCTTGCTATTGTACCACATAATCCTCTCCGAAGCATGACACTTCTCATACTCTTTTTGACCTTATCCTCACATTACTTTCAGGATTTTGGTCAATTACTTCCTAAATCGCCTTAAAGTTAACTCAAAGCAAATAAATATCACCAATAACCTCTACTAGCGAGGCGCTTCCCATAACGACATTGCCGCACTGACAATCTCTTGAAAAACAGGCGCAGCTACCGTTGAGCCATAAAGCTTTTCACCTTGTGGCTTATGTAGCATGACAACTACCACCGCTTGAGGCTCATCAGCAGGAAAAATCCCTGCAAAGCTTGTCGTAAACTCGCCTTGTATATATCTACCAGAATCAACATCGTAAGCATCTGCTGTACCTGTTTTACCTGCAACACGTACGCCCTCTACCAAGGAGTTTCGAGCGCCACCATATTGTGCTGCGGACACGAGCATTTCTCGCATATTGACCGCTAGCTGCTTTTCAAGCAAAGGTGTTTTTTTCGGCGGATTATCAATGAAGGCAAGTCTTGGAGAAATCAAAACACCATCATTCGCAAATACGCTGTACGCCACAGCAAGCTGTAAAGCAGTCACCGTGATGCCTTGCCCAATCGAAATAGATGCCTGATCTTGTGGCACCCACTTGTCATAGTGCTGCATACTTCCATCATTGGTGTAGTGTTCGGCTAAATCAACTGGTTGTGCAAAGCCAAAATCCCTCAACCAATGGTAAAGCTCTGAAGTCTCAAAACGCTCTGCTACTTGAATCATGCCCACATTGCTTGAATACTTCAGCAAGTCAGGCACGCTCATGGCTTCATCGTGAGTCATTACATCATTAAAAGTCTGCTGACCTACTTCCAAGCTCATATCTACAGAAAGGGTTTCACTCATAGCTAGTTTGCCATCTTGTAACAATGAAGCTAAAACAATTGGTTTAAAGATAGAACCAGGGTCAATTTGTTGCAAAAAAACACGGTTGTTCTTTGCATCCGCACCATAGCGAGCTTGCTCATTTGGATCGTATTCAGGATAACTAGCAGCAGCTAAAATGTGCCCTGTACCCGCTTGTAAGACAATTGCCGTACCACTTTCAGCATTGTATGAACGAGCAGTATCGCTCAAGACGTTTTGAGCAGCACTTTGTAAGGATAAGTCGATAGTCGTTTTAACATCTTCGCCAGCTTGCAAACGAGCATCAAGAGTTTTTTCTAAACCTTCAAGACCGTGTTTGCCATCAGCCTGCATTTCCCCACTAAAGCCAATCAGTGGCGCAGCAATCTCACGATTTGGATACACACGATTTTCAGCAGGACCTTGGGCAAGCACCTCGCCACTACGGTCTAAAATATCACCACGAACCGTTACTTGGCTCACTCTTTCAGGCTGGGCTGCAAAATCTTGCTGTCTCAAACTAAATGCTAATAAAGCAAAGAAAAAGGGAACCAGTAAGAAAATATTGATGAGCATTCGGTGGTGCAAACGCATGATGGTTGGCAACTTTGGTTGTGTTACTACAACTTCTTGCTCTTTATAGTCCTGCTCATATTCAGGACGTTCAATAATTTGCTCTTCAGGAAAATGCTGCCTGTTATCCAGAACTTGTGTTTCAGGAACTATCGTTATTCTTTTTCGTTCTTTTAGAGGGCTATAAGACTGCGCTTTATTACGCCCAGATTTACTAGACCCATCAGAGCCACGGTTCTTAGCAGAGCCACGGTTATTTTTATTAGATTTATGTTTACTAGGTTCATCACTATAGCTTTCTCTTAAAGGATCAGGCACACCAACAGAAATAGATGCCGCATTATTACGACCATCTATATTGTTACGACCTATGCTATTAGACTGAGCGGAGCGAAAAGCCATATTATTGCCCTCCTGCTTGTGTAGCTGTAGGTTGCATCACTGTAGGTTGCATCACTGTAGTTTGAGTTGTGTAGGTGGGCTCGAGCTTCTCTAACGTCATGTCTGAACTATAGTAGGGAACCATGCCCATACTTCTAGCCCAAGAACGAATTGCCAAAGGACTCGTGATGTCCGCAGCTTGTAAACGCAACGTTTGTGTTTCCACATATAAAGCATCATGTGCTTCAAGCAATTCACTATGCGACTTACGAATACGGTTGTTTTCAACTGCTACGATTGAGAATGCAAGCAACAAAGATATATAAATCAGCGTGAGCGCATGACTCACTTTCATCAAATTTGTAGATTTATCAGTAAATTCATCAGTAGATTTATTAACCGAAGCAGGTATAGAAGCTAGTCTAGCCTTTCTAGGCTCTCTAGCTTCTGGTTGCTGCTGTTTTTTACTAGATAAACCAGCTAAGCGACCAAGTCCTGATTTTGGCAATACTCTTTTTGGTCTAGTCGTCATCCTGCTTCCCATCTCCACTTATCGTTGCTTGCATAAAATCTTGCTTATTAAAATCTTGGCTAGTAAAATCTTGCTCGCCATTTGCCAAAATATCGTTAATAACACTTGCTTCAGCCACACGAAGTTTGGCACTGCGTGCTCTTGGATTTGCTTCAATTTCTGCTTCACTTGGCGTCAGTGGCTTTTTGTAAACAGATTGAAGCCTTTTACTAGAGCGTAAATGCTCTTTTACAATTCGGTCTTCTAGTGAGTGATAGCTCATCACTACTAAACGCCCACTGTCTGCCAATGAATTTTCAATCATGTTCAGTGCATCACTAAGTGCTGCAAGTTCGTCATTTACGAAAATGCGTAAACCTTGAAAACTGCGTCTTGCAGGGTGATCTTTGCGTGGACCTTTTGGATAAGCCTTAAAGATTATGTCTGCAAGCTGCTGTGTCGTTGTAATCGTTTGATTGTGCCTTGCTTCAACAACTGCCCTAGCTAACCTTCTGCTATAGCGCTCTTCGCCATACTTAAAAAATATCCAAGCCAGTTTTTCTTGACTAAAGTGATTAACAACTTCAGCAGCAGAAACCTCGCTGGCTTCATCCATACGCATATCCAGTGGACCATCGTGCCTGAAGGCAAAACCCCTGCCTGCTTCATCTAACTGCATAGATGACACACCAAGATCAAGCAAGACACCAGCGACTTCGCTGATACCTGCACGACGAAGGTGCGAAGCTAAATCTCTAAAATTACCTTTAATAAATCTAAAATTGACATTATCTTTTAAGCTTTCGGTATATTGCTGGGCATGATTGTCTCTATCGATTGCTAAGACCTTTACACCCTGCTCGAGCAATGCCCGTGTATGTCCACCAGCACCAAAGGTGCCATCGACATACCACTGTCCAGCTTTTAGATTGAGCTCTTTTAAACAAGTCTCAAGCATCACAGGATTATGTGGTGCTGACGCTACTTGTGAATCGTTTTTTGAATCGTTTTTTGAATCGTTCGGGGAATTATGACTATCGTGGTTATGACTATCGTGGTTATTCTGGCTCATCCGACAAGCTCCATTAATCTCTCAGGTACAGGAGGAGCATTTTGCAAGTCAGTAATAGTACTGAGCCACAAAGCCTCATCCCAGATTTCCAAACGATTCGGCGCACCAGCAAAAACAACTTCATGTTCAATACCAGCAAAACGCCTCAGTGCATTGGTCAAGGTAATACGACTAGTCGAGTCCATCGAAACCTTGCTTGCTCCCGAATATAGGAAACGCACAAGCCCTCTCGAATCACGATCTAGCAACGGCAGTTCTTTTAACTCTGCCTCAAGTTTGAACCAAGCCACTTTTGGAAAAACGTATAAACACCCTTCAAAACCACGAGTAAGCACTATGCCATCTGCCAGAAAATCACGAAAAGTAGGCGGCACAATTACCCGCCCCTTATCGTCTAAGTTGTACTGAAATTCTCCAAATGGCATAAGTAACTCACAAACGCTAGGCTCTCCTAGCTAATCTCTCCTACTGATTCTCCTAAAGACCCCAACTGACGTTTAGCTAAACTAATAGCTAAACTAAAACAGTTAGTGAATTAATTACTTGTCAGCTAAACTCTAATTGATAAACTAGCTCACAAAGTAATTAAGTTTGTAGTGTGACTTTTAGAATCTGAAGGTCAAGCTACTCAGCAAATTTCTAGTAAATTTCCCGCTTACTTGTAAAGTTCATAGCTAAAACTAGACCTTAAATCATGCCTTAGCTACGCACACACTCACATTCCCACAGTCTCCCACAATCTTCTCGTTAAACAGTATACACGATGCATGTACTCCCACTCAAGTCACCTTACTTATTAAGGTATAATTTGTAGTATCTAGCATCAAAATTCATTATAGTACATAGAAAGCATTGTAAATAAGCGGATATGCACATTTACCACATAGCAAAGCTATGAGGGTTTTAATTTGAGCCAAACCCCACTTTTTGCTAAATATGGGATGAGTCCCCACAAAAATCCTAGAAAATCATGGCAAAGAAGCTATAGCTCCACTTCATACCAATTCCGTTTATATCCGTAGTTTAGTCTGATGTCATTTTTATGGAGATATCTAGGTAACTCACAGAATATGGTTGAGCAAATGATAGCTCTAGTTCATTTGTTTATTACATATATTTTCGGATACGGTATCAGGTATGCATAAGTTGTAGTACTGGTTTTAAACTTTTAAAATTTGCGGGAGAGGATGTAAGCCGGGTTCTGTCGTGTTTGGTCATCTATCTGGGCCATCTATCGCTAGATAGCTCGAGCGCTCTTCCTGGAGATCACGGGAACGGGCTATTCCTAACTCACTATCGGAGCTTGCACCAACTGGGGTTTACCTAGCTGGACGTGTCACCACATCCACTGGTGGTCTCTTACACCACCCTTTCAGCCTCACTGCTCAAATAGCCAAGGCTACTTGAGTTAGCAGTCTACTCTCTGTTGCACTTGCCGTCACCTTACGTGCCTAGCCGTTAACTAGCAATCTGCCCTGTAGTGCCCGGACTTTCCTCACCTTAAAAGCGCTACCAAAAGGCAAAGCTTTTAAGACGCGACCAAATTCCTCTCACCGCAAAGGTAAGCTTATCAGAATTTTAGTGTAAACTAAACTTATATTCGGATTTTTGAGTTACTAATAAAAATCAGCGCAAGTAGGAAGTTTAGTAATGCCAAAGTGTTTTGTAATTTCACCATTTGGTAATCCTTTTGATGATTACTATGAGCAAATATTCAAGCCAGCAATTGAGAATGCACATTTAGAGGCAGAACGAGGCGATGAAGTATATGGCACTGGAGCCATAATAGAAGACATATTTAATTCCATAATTGAAAGTAAAATAGTACTTT
>CALGZD010000408.1 GCA_937934635.1 uncultured Deinococcales bacterium | reverse complement strand
CCCACAGTACCAGCTTTGGTTGCTGCATGCATCCGAATCATTAAGTCAGGCATACGTAGTAAACCAATAGCTGCAACAAGTATGAAAAACATACCGATGAGTAAGAGTATTGAATCAATTATGCTGGTCATTAGCTATTCTCCTCATCTTCTGTAATTTTATCAAAATCAGAACCACTTTTTCCTAAACCCTGTCCACTTACCTCAACAAATCGAGCAAAGGCAACTGTGCCAAGGAAAGCAACAAGTGCTAGACCAATGGCAGCATCTAAGAAAACAGCTTGATCGCTATAGATGCTATAGACCGCAATAAAGGCAATCGCTAATACGCCAAGCATATCAAGTGAAATAACTCGGTCAGGCAAACTTGGACCACGAACTAAGCGAATTAAAACAAATAGGAAAGATATAGCCAGAACAATAAAGCTTAGTAAAATGATATTTTGTAGAATTTGTTCAAGCATCTTTTAACAACCCCTTTGCTCTACTTTCAAACTCCTCTTTGATTTCTCGTTTGAGGTCTTCGGGATCATCGATGTACATGGCATGAATGTATAGCGTTCGTTTTTTGCTTTCTTCATCTTCGATTATGTCTAGACTGAGTGTGCCTGGTGTTAGTGTGATTGTATTTGCAAGCAAAGTTGCTTGTGCGTCGTTTAAGTCATCATCTAGCTCAACACCGATTACTCCTGGTCGAATGTTGCTATCTGGTGTGATGACTTCCCACGCAACTTTAAAACTCGATAGAAAAAGCTCTCTCAAAAAGAAAATAATGTAGCTGACCGTTTTCCAAACACCACCTGTGTAGTCTTTGGTACCAAGGGCATTACCTGCTAGCCAAAGGACGAGCATACCCATGATGAAGCCAATCAGAAGGTTGATGCCAGAAAATGTGCCAGATAAGGCTGCCCAACCTATTGCCAAAATGAGGTTTAAGCTAAGTGCTCGAATCATTCGCTATCTCCTTCTTTAGTCTCGTTGCTTTCTTTAGTTTTATCGCTTTTTGTGTCTTCAGCATATTTATCAGCAAAAGGACTCTTTGTGTTTGCTTCACTGAACATATGGTTGATGTAGCGACTTGGTTCTAAAAGCTCAGCAGATACATTCGCAGAAAATCTATAAAAAGGTTGCGGAAAGAAACTAATGACTAGCGTTAGTGCAGTAAGTGCAATCACAGGTGTATAGAGATTTCGTCTACTGCTGGCAGTGCCATCAAATAGTTCTGGTTGTTGTGCATAGTGTTCGTAGGCTTCATCAGTCTTTTTAAGAAAAGCTTCTCGCCAGATTCTTGCCATTGAAAAGAGTGTTACAAAAGCACCAAAAAGTAGGATGAGTGTAAAGAGTAATTGCCCTTTGTCAAAGCTAGCTTGAATAATCATCAGTTTTGCCCAAAAGCCTGATAGGGGCGGTATGCCACCAAGTGAAAAGGCAGAGAGGGCAAAGAGAATCGCTAGGTAAGGTCTATCCCTGTAAAGGTTGCCAAGTTGACTTAGCTTAAAACTACCACCATAGCGAGCAATTAGACCTGCTAGTAAAAAGAGGTTGGTCATCACCACAATATCTTCAATAAAGTAAAAGATTGTTGCTCGCAAGCCTAAGTCAGTATAGAAAGCTAAACCAGCAATCATATACCCTACTTGAGCAATCAGGTGGAAGGAAATTATTTTGCGAATATCGTCTTGTACAATGGCGGAAAGTACGCCGACTATGATGGTTAGCCCTGATAGCCACAACAAAATGGTGTGTGTGAATTCGATGTCATAAACAAAAAACATGGTAAAGACACGAATAAGAGCGTAAACGCCCACTTTGGTGAGCAAGCCTGCAAAGATTGCACTAATAGCAACAGGTGGTGCAGGGTAGGCAGGGGGTAGCCAAAAGAAAAGTGGGAAGAGTGCTGCTTTCATACCGAAAGCTACTAAAAATAGAATTGCGAGTACGTTAGTGATACCCGTTGGTACTTCACTCAAACGCACTGCAATATCTGCCATGTTGAGTGTACCTGTGTGACCATAAAGCAAGCCTGTTGCTGCCAAGAAGAGTGACGAAGCTACTAGGTTGATAAGGACATAATTTACTGCACCACGTAACTGCATACGTTCGTTACCAAGTGATAGTAAGACAAAAGAGCTAATCAAAAGAATTTCAAACCATACATAGAGGTTGAATAAATCACCTGTTAAGAATGCGCCGCTTAGAGCAGCAATTAGGAATAGGTAGATGGCTTGAAAAGAAAAGTTTTGTCTACTTTCAGTAATGTCGCTGAGTCCAAAGACATTTACAGCGAGTGCCATTGCAGCAACGATTAACACCATGAGGCTACCAAGACCATCGGCAACAAAGCTGATGCCAAAGGGTACAGGCCAGTTGCCAGATTGCACATTGAGTATGCCATGTGTCAAGACTTGTTGAAATAAAAGAAGCGCAGCAATAAGTTGTAAAACACCAGTAAAAATACCAATATTGCGCTGGCGTTGTAAATTTTGACTATTTTCTGTGACTTGTCTTCTGAAGAGTAGTAAAAAGCTACCGCTAACAAAGGGAATCAGAATAGGTAGGAGCACCAGCCATTTTGTAAGAAGTGGATTCATACAATCACCTCTGGTAAAACATCTTCTTGAAGTTTATCTGTATCTAAAGTATTTTCGACTGTATAGGTTCTATAGAGAAGTACTAGTGAGAAAGCTACAAAACCAAACCCAATCACAATAGCTGTAAGAATAAGCGCTTGAGGTAGAGGGTTGGCAAAGTTTGTGATGACTGCACCTTCCATAGTATAGGCATCTTCAGGAACTAAAGGCGGATTGCCTTTGGTTAAACGACCAACTGTGAAGATGAGTAGATTGATGCCATTACCCATTAAAATAAAGCCAAATATAAATTTAATTAGGTTTCTACGGAGCATCATGTAAATGCCTGAAGCAAAGAGAACACCAACGGCGATAGACAGTAGACTTTCCATTAGCTAGTCACCTCGTCACTTGCCTCATGATTTGTAGGTGCAATATCACTAGCTAGTTCATTAGTTAGTTCATTAGCCGTTTCGTACTCCACATTAATTTCTTCTAGTGCAAATATCATGGCTAGGGTTACACCAATGACTACAAAATAAACACCAATGTCAAAAATGGTTGGTGTGCCGATTTTGACTTCTTCACCAAAGATGTAGAACTTTAGCCACTCACCAGCAAGGAAAGCGTCGCCAAAAGGTAGAGCTATAAATCCGCTGAGGACAGCAACGACTAGACCTAGACCGATCATTAGGCGGGGCTCGAGCCTCAACGCTTCCTTCGCCTTAGTCACACCGTAAGCAATCGTATACAGCGCACAAGCACTAGCACCAACTAGTCCACCGATGAAACCACCACCAGGAAGGTTATGCCCTCTTAAAAGTATCCAGATGGATAGTAGTAGCAGCAAAGATATAAGCAAACGGGTTGCAGTTTGCAAAATAATTGAATTTAAAATCATGTTTGTCCCTCCCCATTAGACTCATTCGTATCTTCAGTCAGTTCAGGCTCTTTAGGTTTTCTATATTTAAGAAGAGCGTAAACGCCCATGGCAGCAACAGCCAAAACGCTGATTTCACCCATAGTATCTATGCCACGAAAATCAACCAAAATAACATTCACAATATTGTGTCCCTTACCCCCTGGCACACTTTGTGCTGCGAAGTATTCACTTAAGTTGGTATTGAGTGGGTTAGATAGGACAGCTAGCATAATCACAGTGATGCTAACTCCAGAAACACCAGCAATGATGCTATCTCTAAAACGTTCAGTCTGAGTAGACCGTTCTTCAAGGTTAAAGGCTGGTAAACGAATCACAACAAGCGCAATAATAATCACAACAAGCGTTTCAATCATGAACTGCGTTAGCGCAAGGTCAGGTGCAGCATACACAATGAACACCAAAGCTACGCTAAAGCCAACCGCACCGAGTGCCGTAATAGCACTTAGTCTTGTGCGTGCATTAACAGCAGCAAAGGCACCACCAAGCATTAAAAAGAAGAGGATGAAATCATAGATTGCGAGTCCAGAAAAATTCCAAGTATCTGCTGTTGGTATAAGATTATTTCTAAAAATCGCATAGATAATCAGTGCAAATACAACTATAAAAGTGTAACGCAAGTCATTGCGAAGATTGCCTGTTTGAATCAGTTTAGTTTGCCACTTAGCAACACGCTGTAAGTCTTGAAGTGCCCAGTCGTACCACTTGGCAGGACCGATATCTAGTCTTGGTACTAGGCTGTTAAGCCCTTCAAAGACAGGTCGCCACAAAAAGAAAACAAGTGCGCCTGAACCAACGGTAATAGCACTTAAAATAAATGCAGGGTCAGAGAATGTTTCTGGTAACAGGTGTAAATGAACTTTTTTACCATCTACTGGAAGTAAACTATTTTGTGCTGAAGTAATAAGTCCATCAAACCATCCTGGGAAGAAGCCAAATACAATACAGCTTGTTGCTAAAATAACTGGACCAAGTAGCATACTGACTGGTGCTTCATGGACATGGTCTTTAGCAGCTTTGAGTTTTCCAAAAAATGGTTTGGTGATAACAACCCAAGAAGCAGCAAAGAGTCCGATATTTGTTAGTACGGCAGCAATGACAAAAACCATCTCTTTTGTGAGCAAAGCTTTATAACTTAGCTCTTTACCAATAAAACCAAAAGCTGGTGGTAAGCCTGCCATAGAAATCCCTGCTGCTAAGACAGCTAAGAAAGTGATTGGCATTTTGCCAATTAAGCCACCAAGTTTGCGGATATCTCGTGTGCCTGCTTCGTGATCGATTGCACCAGCAGCCATGAAAAGTGCGCCTTTATAGAGTGAGTGCGCTAGCAAAAAGACCATCGCAGCTTTAAAGGCTTTTTCTGTACCAATGCCGATGAGCAAGGTCAGTGTGCCAAGTGCAATAAGTGTTGAGTAGGCCAGAATTTGCTTGAGGTCGCTACTCTTGAGTGCAAGCAGTGAAGCCATCAGTGCAGTGAGCGCACCAAAGCTCATCAGCACGTATTGCCAAACTTCAACACCTTCCATGAATGGGGAGAAGCGAGCTAATAAATAGATGCCAGCCTTAACCATCGTTGCTGAGTGCAGATAGGCTGAAACAGGTGTAGGCGCTTCCATTGCATTCGGGAGCCAGACATGAAAAGGCCACTGTGCGCTTTTGGTAAATGCGCCAAGTAGTAGAAAAATAAGCAAAATAGGAAAGAATGAAAACTCTTGTAAAACTTCAGGACTCTGAAGTAGTTCAGTTAGTTCGTAAGTTCCCGTTTGTAGACCTATGAGGATGAAGCCCGCCAGCAGTGCTAAGCCACCTAAACCTGTGATGACTAAAGCTTGCTGTGCCGATTTTCTCGCTGAAGCATAGTTGTGTTTATAACTAATAAGAAAGAAGGAGCTAATGCTTGTGAGTTCCCAAAAGATAAATAAGGCAATTAGGTTAGATGCTAAAACCACACCAAGCATGGACGCCATGAACATCAGTAGGTACATGTAGAAGCGTCCTAAGTGTGCATCACCCTTGAGGTAGCCTCCAGCATAGATGGTGATAAAAAAGCCAAAGACACTGATAAGCAGTGCAAACATGAGGCTTAAACCATCTAGATAAAAGCTTAGATTTACGCCAAGGTCACTAAAATAGGGAATAGATGTAGCAATGGCTTTACCTTGTGTGACAGAATCAAAAAAATTAAAAAAAAGATAGCCAGCTATACCAAGAGGTAATAGTGATAATAGCCAGCCTGTTGCGTTTTTAGTAAATCGGTGGATGAAGGGTGCAAGTGCTGCAAGTATAAATCCAGAAAATACCGTCCAGCCTAAACTCATAGTGGCTCCAAAAAAATTGAACAATCAATAAAATAAAAATTAGGCATAAAAAAGAAGACTATCGATATAGAAAGGCTTTTAAGAACTTTCTATTCGATACCTTTATGTTCTATGCACTTGTACTTAAATAGTAACACGAAGCGGATTGCGCCTCACAGTAGGGTTCATCTCTATTGAATGAACTGATACTGCTGAATGAACTGATACTAATAGCGTTTCCACGTAATGTTGACCCATGCTAAATGAGTTCCTTCCTACTCGCACTGTGTGGTTTTCACAGACATCTCGCACTGTGTGGTTTTCACAGACATCTCGCACTGTGTGGTTTTCACAGACATCTGCATCGCCGATTAACTGACTTAGGTCAGTTAATCGTGGAAGAGCTTTAAGACC
>CALGZD010000407.1 GCA_937934635.1 uncultured Deinococcales bacterium | reverse complement strand
TCCCATTTTTTGAAGTGTTTCCCACGGATAGGCATGAGTGCGGTCAAGTTCAGGAGCAATAGGAATGATTTCTTTTTCTGCAAACTCACAAATAGTGCGTTGCATCGTTAGTAAATCATCGGAAAGGCTGAAGTTCATAGCTTTAGTATAGGTAAGACTTACTGAAGGTATTCTGTGGAATAGCCTTGTTAATTTAAGGGAAGGTACACATTAGGTGATAGTATGAGGTGAGCGTATTAGATTCTGGAAGTCTAGATTATTTTCGTCTTGCTTTAATATTTTCTCTTACCTTACAGGCTTCATCCCAGAAATCTTGTTCTTCTTCAGTTTCAATTTTGATGTTTGGTACAGGTGTTGGCTTGCCGTCTTTTAGTGCGACGAAGTTTAGGTGTCCGATAGTACAAAGGCGTCTTTCACCACTGAGAGGGTTTTCGCCATAAACTTCGCTTCGCACAATCATGCTTGTTGTACCTGTCCAAACAACCTTACTGCGTAGTTCGATGATTTCGCCAACGAAAATGGGGTTGCGGAAATCAATAGGCTCGGTTGATGCGGTTACTACAGGTAAACGGCAAAAGCGTAAACAGGCAATGCTTGCGTTGACATCCATGAGTTCTAGTACATGTCCACCAAAGAGTGTACCTAGAGGGTTTGTTTGGTTTGGGAATACGGTGTCTACCATTGTTTCCCAGTTTGAGGCTTTTTCTGTTCGCTCTTCAGTTTGTTTGGTTTCACTCTCACTCTTTGTGGCTTTACTCTTTGTAGCTTTACTCTTTGTGGCTTCGGTCATAGCATTCAATATACGCCTTTGCTAGACCATAAGGCTTGTGTATTTTGGTACAAGCTGTATCTAGGCTGAAGAGCATTTTGATTGTTATAGTTTCAGTTGCTCAAACAGCTAATGCTTAAACAGCTAAAGCTTAAAAATCTGGAGGATTAAAGAAATTACTATGACCACTCACAATATAACGACTCAAAGTGTAAGTTTAGAAAAACCACTGATTAACTATTTGCTGCCATTTGGCTCGAGCCTAATCGCATCCATCCTACGTCTTATCTTAGGTGTAGTCTTCATTGCTTTACTTGCTCAATTCCGTATAGAAATTGGTCCTGTACCTATCACAGGTCAAACTTTAGGTGTTTTGCTTGTAGGTGCAGCCTATGGTCTTAGCCTTGGTACATTCACAGTAGTTGCTTACCTCATCGTTGGTGGTTTAGGTCTAGGTGTTTTTGCTGGTGGCGCAAGTGGCTGGAGCGTGTTGCAAGGTGCTACAGGTGGTTATTTAGCTGGTTTTGTCGTAGCTGCTGCGCTCGTTGGCTTTTTGGCAGATAGAGGTTGGAACCGCAATGTTGTGCTAACAGTGATTGCTATGCTTCTTGGCAACATGGTTATTTACGTTTTTGGTTTAGCGTGGTTAAACAAAATCATGCCAAGCTTTCAAGCAACCTTACAAGCAGGACTAACACCTTTTATTGCTGGTGATCTTATCAAAATTGCTGTTGCTGCCTTGCTTTTGCCACTAGTTTGGCGCTTTGTTGCACCTAAAAAATAACGAAAAACTACAAAAATAGGTGATGAAAGTTCTACATACTTGCATAAGACATGCAGATTAACGGTATGATGCATGTGGAGAAGGTCACATAATGAATTGTGCAGGGTTTTAGCTGTTTCAATTTTTATGTGTCTATAACCTAAATTCAAAGTTTGGCTATTGGAACTAACTAGGTAGTTTACTGTAGTCAAAATGTACTGTGTATAGGGGAATATGTGAAGGCTCGAGCTATAGTTGTTACGTCAGGCAAAGGAGGCGTAGGCAAAACCACAACCACTGCGAATGTTGGTGCAGCACTTGCAAAACATGGCGAAAAAGTCGTTGTCATCGATACTGATGTTGGACTTCGCAATCTTGATGTGGTTATGGGTTTAGAGGGACGCGTCGTCTTTGACCTTATTGATGTTTTTGAAGGGCGCTGTAAACTAACACAGGCGCTTATTCGTGACAAACGTGTTGAAAATCTTTTCTTATTGGCTGCTTCTCAAGTAAGAGATAAAAACTCACTTGATGAAGAAAAAATGGAAACTATTGTTAGGCGCCTTATCGAAGAAGAAAACTTTGATAGAGTGATAATTGATAGTCCTGCAGGTATCGAAACAGGCTTCCAAACTGCTGCTAGTGCTGCTGAAGGTGCGCTTGTTGTTGTGAACCCAGAAGTTGCTAGCGTTCGAGATGCAGATAGAATCATTGGCTTGCTAGAAGCAAGAGAAATTTACGAAACAAAATTGATTATCAACAGAATTCGCCCAGCAATGGTTAAGCGTGGCGATATGCTTGAGGTCAATGATGTTTTGGAGATTCTTGGTATCAATCTAATAGGCATTGTGCCTGAAGATGAAGCGATTCTAGTTTCAACCAATGTTGGTAATATTGCGAGTTTGACTTCAAATAGCAAAGCAAGTGATGCCTTCAATAACATAGCTAAGCGTATTCAAGGTCAAGATATTCCATATCAGTCTTTAGAAGCAGAAGGTGGTTTCTTTTCGGGACTCAAACGTATGTTTGGTGGCGGTTAGTCATGTGGTTTTTTAATCGTAAAAAGACTAAAGATGTTCTCAAAGAACGTCTGAAAGTTGTTATTACCTATGACAGAGCGCAAATGTCACCAGGTCAGATGGAAGAATTAAAAGCTGAACTCCACAAAGTTATTACTCGCTTTTTTCCAGATGAAAACAACAAAGAAATTAATGTTGATATTGAACACAGCGATAATAGTATACGAGTCGTAGCAAACGTACCAAATGGTCGTGTACCAACAAACACCGATTGATTTTGGGTATTTTTTCTAAAGGCAAGCGAC
>CALGZD010000406.1 GCA_937934635.1 uncultured Deinococcales bacterium | reverse complement strand
AAGGCTGGGATGGATTCTGCCTTTCATGGTTTTGATGTTTTTGGATAGAGTAACCGCCTTCTAAGCGGTGGGTCTTGGGATTGTTTTAGACTGTACGACTCATAATCGTGAGGGCATAGCTTAGTTCATAGGTTTTCTTTTTTAAAGGAAGGCTGGGATGGATTCTGTTGATGATAGGGCTAAGGAGGTGCTTGGGTATTAGGTAGGGGAGAGGTTGAAATGGAGTACCGCCCAGGCTTTGGCTTGGGCGGTGGTTTTGCTTAATAAACGACACTGATGGGTGTTTTTAAGGGGTTTAATTGATGTAAGTAGAGTGCATCAGCATTAATCTTACGTAGAATCAAACCTAATGAGGTTGAGGTGATGATTTATTAATATAGATAAATACTAAATCAAAAACTGTAAATGTCTAAATATTAACTAGCTTGATTAAGTATTCGCTTCAAGTCTTGAATCTTAAAAATACAGGATTCAATAAATTTTTTTTCTGGGAGGAAAAAAGTGAATAAGTTATCGGTCTTAGTTTTTAGTGTAGCGTTTATTGTTATTTCAGCTTTCTCAACAGCATCAGCAACGGATTTGGATGCAGCATGGCTTGAATATGAAAATGCACGTAATTTGATGCAAGAGTCTTTCAGACAGCTCGATGAGGGATGGGTAGTAGCTCTGTCTGCTAATACAACTGTTAGAGATGGCATAAGTGGATTCAATAACAGTTGGGATCTCGTTCAGAATTCATGGGTTGAAATTGATGCTGCTCGAGCCATTGTTGCTAGTACGCTAAATATATACCTCTCTGATAGTTCAGAGCGGGGTATCCGTCCAAGACTGAGCGGAGGAATTCGTGCCGTATCTAGGGACACTGTTAGCACATTACCACTGACACCACCAGCTAGAGCCTTAGTAGGCGTAGATGCTCCTGCTGGTTCTTATGCAGCATTAGACCAGTCTTGGTTTATTTTAAATGGTGCTTGGGAAGCAATAGATGCAGGTTGGGTAGATCTTAATAAAGCTTGGCTAAGCATTGGGCTTAAAAGTGATTATCTCAAAGGGGCTTGGGCAGCGGCAGATGCAGAATGGGCGAAAACCAATACAGCTTGGGCTGAAATTAATGCAGCTTGGGCAAGTAAGCAATAAGTTTTACGTTTGTACATAATATTTACAACAATGATAAATCACGCCTTATTTTGAGGCGTGATTTATCATTGAAGTTTATCCTCGTTATCCACAATCACACTATTATTTAAGGTACTTTTTTTGATTGTGCTTTAGCCTAGTAAACGACAATGATTGTATTTTTTAAGGTAGTTTTTTGATTGTGCAAATTAGTTTATTCCACAGAAATTTGATATAGTCTCGATATATGAAAAAGCTTATCCCTACATTATGTTTGCCTATGCTTTTGATGTCATATACACCTAAAAAAAAGCGGGTAAAAATATGAATTTTAAATGTGCTAATTGTAATCATGACCATCATATAAAAAGAGACTCTTACTTTTTAAAACCACAAACTGGAACAATTGTTCAAGATGGCTGGTTTAAAGATAAAAAAGGACTACAATTCTATGCTACTGCTTGCTTAAAGTGTGGCACAGTTCATGCAACCTATGGAGCAGCTCTTAAATCACTTTTTGGACGACCATTAAACATAGAAAAGCATTTTACACATTCTCAAATTGAAGCTGCATCAACTTCACTAAAAAATAAGACTGCCATTGAATCATTTAGGGATTTTAATATCCCGATTAAGGTGGTTGAGGCTCTGCAAGAAAGAGGTTTTTTACAATTCCTTAAAGTGGATGATTCTATAGAAGACTGGTTTATTTACATGTATGAAGAAGAACCTAGTGGTGTTGCTGATGATGAAGAAAAAAGAGAGTATTTGATTGAATGCGTCAAAGACTTTGCAAATCAGTATGTAAAAGCGTGCCTGACGGTTAGTAAAAACCCAAATACTGAAACAACTTTTGGTGAATACCTACAAGTGGTAATACCAAAGGATTCTGAACCTAAGAATATGCAAATCGTACATTTTTTTGAAGCTATTGGGAGTAGATATATTTCCCATCCTCAAATGATGGAGATTTTTAAAAATGCAATTGATAGTTATGGTCAAGTTGCCATAAGTCCTAAGTATGAAAATACAGATTTTAAAGACTCATTATTTTTGCGGTTATGAATATAGTTAAAGATTACACCAATGAAGGATAAAATAATTGATTACATAAACAAAGACTATTATAGGTTCTTTGCAATAGTTGTTTCGTTTGTTGGTCTTATAATACTTACAGTCTTTATTTTTATCGTAAGTAGAAACCACCCCTTAGGTGAGCACTACCAATGCACAATCGTAGCTAGTTTTGAGTAGCAGAATATGATTGTGGTTTAAGCCCAAAAACCACAAACACAGGCTTATGTAAGGTGTCTTTAAGTGATTTTCTTTGGAAAAACACCAGACCTCTACCCATAAAAATAACCTCACTGAGTAGTAGGGAGGTTATCTCGAAAGGAGGTTTGCTTTTCTAAAGGATACTAGTCCTGTAAGTGGAAGGATTCAACTATAGCTGTCGCCTGTTAGAC
>CALGZD010000405.1 GCA_937934635.1 uncultured Deinococcales bacterium | reverse complement strand
ATACATTAGATGACACCTTAGATAATAAATTATGGCAACAGTGGTGTTGGCAAATGCCTGTAATCTATAACAAGGGTTATTCATAATTTATGCAGCACCAAGCTGACACCAAGCTCTTTCAACTACTTACGATAAACATACGATAAATATACGACAAACATATGATAAATAATCGCCACCCTATCACTCTGCAAACTCTGTAAGCTCTGCAAATGCAACTCGTCTTGTAAGTCCAAAGGTAAAAGTTCAGGTCGCTGACGTTCAACAATTAGCATACGCCAAACAACACCTGTAAACGTGCCTTGTAAAGTGTGTTAGGCTGCTTCTTAAAAGGTTCACACCATAATGCATAAGATTTCATCCATTGAGACATTCACTAGAGAGCCAGTGACTTTAGTCAGAGTAACAACAGAAGACGGCTCTCAAGGTTGGGGGCAAGTCGCGCCATACAATGCAGACATAACAGGCACAGTGCTGCATAGACAAGTTGCACCTCATGCTTTAGGAAAAGATGCATACGATGTCGATACTCTAGTTGATAAAATATCGGAAATAGAATTTAAATTCCCAGGCTCTTATGTTTCAAGAGCTCTAGGTGGCTTAGATACTGCCCTCTGGGATTTGCGAGGAAACATTGAGGGGAAATCTGTTTGTGAATTACTAGGTGGTGTGCCAAGACCTTTTCCTGTTTACGCTTCATCTATGCGACGAGACATTTCACCTGAAGACGAAGTAAAACGCTTTAGCAAATTGGTCGATGCCCACGGCTACAAAGCCCTCAAATTTCGCATTGCCCAAGAAAATGGTCATGACCAAGATGAATGGCAAAGCAGAACCGAAACAATCGTTAAAGCTATGCGTCAAGCCTTTTCAGATGACATCAAATTATTAGTTGATGCCAACTGTGGTTACAGTGCTCAGAAAGCTATTGAGGTTGGTCATTTCCTAAATAACAATGGTATATGCCATTTTGAAGAACCTTGTCCGTATTGGGAATATGAACAAATCACCGAAGTTACCCACGCGCTTAAAGATTTAGATATAGAAGTAAGTGGCGGTGAGCAAGATTGTTCCATTCCTGTTTGGAGACGGATGATCGAAGCCAATGCATTTGATATTGCCCAACCTGATATATGTTACTTAGGAGGTGTATCTCGTACTTTAAGAGTTGCTAAAATGGCACAGGCAAAAGGCATTCCTGTCACCTTTCATTCTGCCAACCTATCACTGATTACTATTTTTTCACTACACGTTATGGCTGCTCTTGAAAATGCAGGACCCTATGTAGAATTTTCAATTGAAGATGAAAGCTATTATCCGTGGCAGTACGACATCTACGATGATTTTCCTGTCGCTAGAGATGGCATGGTCGATGTGCCAACAGGCGCAGGTTGGGGTATTGAAATTCGTAAAACGTGGTTAGAAAAGGCAAAGCATCACATCAGCGATGTTGAATCAGTTTATAAGCACGACTATATCTACTAGGCTTGTATAGCAATTTAATAGTTAAGTGCTACATATTGCCTTATTATAGTTGCAGACTAATTAAGAGAAGAATCGCTTTCTGGCAACATGAAGGCATGATTCAAAATGTAGTATCTATCTCTTAGCGTACTATATCAAGGCAGAATTGATGAATACTTGTAGCTTTGTCATCAAATCCATCTCAACCTTCCTTTATCCCAACCTTCCTTTGTCTAAAGGAAGGAGCTAACTCGACTATGCTTTTCTCAATAACGTTGGTGGTTGCAAAATAGTTTTGCCATGAATTGCAATAAACAGGAGAATTACAATAAAAGCCATCACACCAGCAAGAATCAGTGTTGCATCAGGACTAACAAGCGCAACAACCAAACTACCAATAACTGGACCAAGCACGCCACCAACATCCCAACTCAAAGTAAACAAACTAAAAGCACTGCCCCGAATATCTTTTGGTGCGCTTTGACTGACCGAAACCAAGTTGGCAGGCAAAAAGAAGCCTGAACCAACACCCATAATCGCTGCAAAAATAAAGGCAAAGGGTGGCAAGACAACAATGCCAAGACCTACCAGACCAACAATAGCAATCATAAAGCCCAAAAGAGATACATACTCTGCACCGATTCGCTCACACAGTGGACCTGCAAAGATACGGAAGATTACCGACGTTAAAGAATAGGTTCCGAAGAATGTTCCCACAACTTTTAAAGAGAAGCCTGCATCATCCAAGATAAGTGGGTAAAAGGCTTGTAGCACGGCGTAGACAGCAGCAAAGCCCATATTGCCAACGGTTGCTGCAAGCAGTGGTTTGTAGCGGACTGCTTGGGCATAACCTTTCCACCAAGTCTGACGTTTGGGCTCGAGCAGAGTCTCTGGCAGCGTCCACAAAAAAGGTACAAACAGCACCTGAGATAAAACAATCAGTGTAAACACAGCCTGCACACCAAAGACATCACCAATAAAGCCACCTGAGGCCGTACCGAGCATCACACCTAAGCCAAGCAGTAGGCTTCGTGTGCTCATAACGCCAGTTAACTTACTAGGCGGTGCAAAATCACTAGTCATAGCGATGGCAGCAGGTGCAAAAAAGGCAATCCCTAAACCTTGAAAAATACGCCCAAGCAAAAACATAGGGAAATTACCAAAATATAGAAGTCCAGCAATGGTCGTCAGTATCAAGCCAAGAAAAACCAGCCACTTTCTACTCCAAGCATCCGCCAGCCACCCCGACCATGGGCGAACAAGAATACCTGCAAATGGCATCAGCGCTACCACCCAGCCAACCCACGAAAGGTCTATACCAAAAGCATTGGTTAAATGCGTTGGTAAAACAGGGATGACCAACCCAAACGCAAAAAAGAAAAAGAAGGTGCTGATGTGTAAAATCCATACACGTCGCATCGACACCAGATTTGCATCTGCTGAACTCATATCACTATCTTGTGGGGCAGCCATTTATTGAGCATAAGCCTTTAAGACTAAAAGTAAAGGGTTCTATATCGCTAACTTCATTCAAATACAAAACAAGTCAATATGTAAGGTAAAGTAGCTCAAAATTAGGCAGCACTTCCTGTTGACTGCTCACGTACCAAAAACAACAAGAAAAAGCCCAAAAGTAATAGAACAATCACTGGACTAACCCCAATACGCTGACTGTTAAATGCAGTTGTTGCCCAAGCAATGCTTAGTGGTGCGATAAAGCTTGTTGCCCGACCTGCTAATGCATAAAGTCCAAAAGCTTCAGTCATATTTCCTGCTGGCACTTGATCCACAAGCAGTGTGCGAGATGATGCTTGTAAGGACCCGCCTGCAGCACCAATGAGAGCACCTGCTAAATAAAAGACGATTGTAGGTAAGCTACTACCTTCTGCAAGTTGCATAAAAAAGACTTCGTTTGGACTAATAGAAATAACAATAACTACCGAAATGATAAGTAACACAATCGAACTAAAGACAACAGACTTAGCACCAAAACGGTCGTCCATTCTTCCACCAACGTAAGCACCAAGTGTACCTGTAATACTAGCAATGATGCCAAAGATGCCTACTTGAATGATTGACCAACCTAAAACACCTGTTGCATAAATGCCACCAAAAATATAGATAGCGTTGAGTCCATCTCGGTACAACATGCTTGACAAAAGAAAGCTAAAGTAGCTTCTTTGTGATGGCAAACTACGAAGTGTCTCCCCTAAATCACGAAGTGACTTTGCTACAACATTTCCTGAAAAAGTAGAAACTTTCCTTTTGACATCAGGCGTAAATAAAAACAAAGGCAGTACAAAAACAAGATACCAAAGCGATGTTAGTGGACCAACCGCTCTGTCTCCTGCATTTGTTGAGGCATCCAGCCCAAAAATTGGCTGAAGCCCTAACATGGTCTTCCCTGTTTCGGGGTCTGCACTCATGAAGCCAAGCACTAATATTAAAGCTATTAAGCCACCAATATAGCCAAGCGCCCACCCAGTACCTGAAAGCCTACCCAGCTCTTCTCTTGATACTAAATCTGGCATCATTGCGTTACTAAAGACAGTTGCAAATTCTATACCAATAAGCGCAACCACAAAGGCAATTAGAATCATGGTTGTGTTTGGACTGTTTGGTAAAGCGAACCAAAGCATAAAAGTACCAACAATAGCCAAAATCGAAAATACGGCTATCCAAGGCTTACGACGACCTGTATTGTCCGCAATTGCGCCAAGAATAGGTGCAAGAACTGCTATCAGCAGACCACCAATACCAGCAGCACGTCCCCAAAGTGCTTGTCCTGCTATCGCGTCAGTTGCCACAAAGCTAGCGAAGTAAGGTGCAAATACAAAAGTAATAATGAGCGTGTGAAAGGGTTGCGCTGCCCAATCAAAGAGCATCCAGCCCCATATGCCTCGTTTAGAGGTACGTGCTTGTTTAGAGCTGCGTTTTAGTTCTGGTGAATTAACAGTCATA
>CALGZD010000404.1 GCA_937934635.1 uncultured Deinococcales bacterium | reverse complement strand
TCGATTGCGCCTATTTCTGAAGAAACAAAAAAAGAAATTGAAGACAGCAAGCTTGAAATGATTGATGAGCTGGGGGATAAAACAATGGCTCGAGCCGTGCAAGCACTTTCCACCCACATTGGCAAAGACATCACCTGCATCGTCCCTGTCGAACTTGGTGCAAGCAACACGCCTGCACCCCTCATCACCGCAGCGAGATTAGGCATTCCTGCTGTCGATGGCGATTACTCAGGCAGAGCCGTCCCCGAAGAATTGCAAGGCACACCCTACCTTTTCGGCAAAGATAGCTGGCCCTTCGCCAGCGTTGACTGTTGGGGAAGCACTAACATCACTACTTATGCGCCCAATGGTTACATGGTGGAGCGCATTGGCAAGCAACTATCTATTGCTGGATTTTATGGCACGTCTATTGCTTCAACCCTGTTACCTGCCAATGAAATGAAAGATATTCTAGTTCACGGCACTTTGAGTCATTGTTTCACCCTTGGTAAAGCATTGCGACAAGCTCGTGAGCAAGGTCAAAATCCGATTGACGCAGCTTTGAAAGAAACAGGTGGTTGGAAACTCTTTGATGGTGTTGTAACTAAAAAAGAATGGGAAGACAGAGATGGCTATATGTTTGGCATGTTGCATCTTGAAGGTCGTGCTGACTTCGAAGGACAGTCTTTTAAAGTTTGGTTCAAGAATGAGCACCATGTTTCATGGCTCAACGGTCAACCTTTTGTGTGTAGCCCAGACCTGGTGACGCTTGCTTATAAAGAAACTGGTGAGGGTACGACCAATGATCTCATTGCTGAGGGTGATGAAATTGTAGCTGTAGGTATGAAAGGCTTAGAAGCGTTTCGTTCTGAAGCTGGTTTAGCTTGTTCAGGACCAAGGTATTTTGGATTTGACATTGATTATGTGGCTATTGAAGCGTTGATGAAATCTCAAACCTAAATAACCTCTACCTCCTCTCCCAAGCTTGGGGAGAGGAAGACTAAAAACTCTAATTTTCTGTTTTCTCCCCTCTCCCAACAATTGGGAGAGGGGTCGGGGGTGAGGGCAGTTTATGCTCTTCTAGTCTTCGGATTCAAAACAATCTGAATGCTATCCCCCAGTAAGTTAAAAGCCAATGTACTAACAAAAATCATCAACCCAGGAAAAGTCGCCACCCACCAAATACCACTCTGCACAAACAACCGCCCCTCATTCACCATCACACCCCAATCAGCAGTTGGCGCTTGCACACCAATTCCTAAAAAACTCAAGCCCGTAACCGTCATAATGGCAGTGCCCAAATCCAGCGTAGCCTGCACCAAAACTGGGGTCATAAGATTAGGCACAACATGTTTTTGGATGATGCTAAAGTTGCTAGCACCAAGACCTTGGGCAGCTTGTACAAAGGCTCGCTCTCGCAAGCTGATTGCCTGACCACGAGCTATTCGGGTGTACCATGGCCACCACGTTAGGGCAACAGCGATGATGGTGTTACGGAGATTGGGCTCGAGCACAGCCGCAATCGTAATCGCAAGTAACAGTGGTGGGAATGCCAAAAAGATATCCGTAATCCGCATAATAACTTCATCAAGCCACCCACCTACATAACCTGCTACCGCACCAAGCAGCGTTCCGCTAATCAGTGCTAAAAAGACAATTCCAAAAGCGGCAAAAAGTGAAGTCCGTCCTCCGTAGAGGACCCTAGCTAAAACATCTCGACCTAGTTGGTCAGTTCCCCACCAATACTTGCTACTTGGTGGTTCAAATTTATCTAAGATGTTTGGCACACCTGCACCTTGCTCAGCATAAGGCGTAAGCCAAGGGGCAAAGATTGATGCTGCAATGATAATTACCAATATAATGAGACTAGCAACTGCTAAACCATCTCGTTTAAAAGCGTTGAAACTTCTATTATTTCCTGAAGAGAAAACTGATGCTAACGGACCTAACAATCGTGCTGGTGCTTTGATGGGTTGAGTATTATCCATACTAACTGCCCAACTCAATTCTTGGATCAAGCAACGCTTGTACAACATCAACAATAAGATTGATAAGCACATAGACGATGGTTACAAGTAATGTAACGCCGACAATCACAGGAAAATCTGTGGCAATAATTGCATCGGTCACATACTTACCAATACCTGGCCAAGCAAAGATAATCTCTACAAGAACAGCACCCGTAATTGATGCAGCAAAGCTTAGACCTAAAACAGTAAGTGTAGGTATAAAAGCGTTCTTTAAAGCCCTGCGAAAAAGCACCTGCATGAAAGGCAAGCCTGAAGCTTTAGCTGTGCGTATGTAAGGTTCTTCAAGCACTTCAATCATGGCAGCACGTGTCATACGGGCAATCAAACTTATGGGGTACGTTGCTAAAACAACTACAGGTAGTATGAGATGCCAAAGTGCATTGCGCCAAGCTGCCCAATTACGAGTTAGGATGCCATCAATGCTGTAAAAACCAGTAATTGTTTCGATGGGCTCCATTATCATCATTGTTCGGCTCAAGCGTCCACTGAGGGGCAACCAATCTAATGCACTAAAGAATAATAATTGAAGCAATATAGCTAACCAAAATGAAGGAATGGATACACCAGCTATCGTTACAACTCGGCTGAGATTATCAATCCATGTACCTCGATTTGCTGCACTTAAAACACCGATGGGTATGCCAATAATCAGTGCTAAAAGCATAGCAAAGATAACCAGTTCCATTGTTGCAGGAAAGAAAATTTTCAGGTCTTCAACAATCGGGCGTCTCGTCTTAAACGAGTCACCTAAATCTCCTTGTGCTAAGTTACTAACATAACGTCCAAACTGAATTGGCAAAGAATCATTCAAGCCAAGTTTTTCCCTGACTGCTGCGACCTGTTCAGGTTTAGCCTTTACACCTGCGTAGAGTCTAGCAGGATCATTTGGCACAACATTTGAAATGATGAAGGTAATGACGATAACGCCTGCAACTACAAAAGCTGCAAACACTAACCGTCGGAGGATATAGGCAAATAAGCTCATGATAGAAAATCGTTATATAACTAACTAAACTCTGTCAAAAGAGAAACATTGGCTTGATTAAACTTTACAATTTTCAAGGCGATAGTGCTTTGTGTATCAACCACACCTTTGATTTTTTGAATGCGCTGAATAACATCGAGCAAGTGTTCGGAGTCTTTGCAACTAAGCGTGACATCGACATCATAGTTTCCTGAGACAATTGCAACATAATCAGCTTCGGTGAGTTCGGCCAGCTTAGAAGCTACTTTTTCAAGATAGCCTGCTTGTACTTTTACGCCAATAAAAGCAGGTGTTTTAAAGCCTACACGGTAAGGGTCTATGTGGGCAAAAATTCTTAAATAACCTTCGTTGACGAGACGATTATAGCGATTGGTAATCGTGCTACTACTAACACCTTGTTCTTCGGCAATATCTTTAAAAGACTTGCGACCATCTTCCTGAAGATGCGTAAGAATCGCAATATCTAGACTATCAAGCCCATTTTCTGATTTATTAATTTGCACCATAGCTTATACCGTATCTTTTACCTCAAGTCTCAAATACTGAATTATTTATGTAGTGGATAAATTCCAATTAAACTAACATATTTTTGGAAATATTCCAAATTAGTTGACAATTGATGGATAAATTGTAAGAATGTAACCAGAATTTAGAAAATCTAATTGAAATTAAAAGTATATGACGACTACTCCACAATCAAAGTCAAATACAAAGTTAAATACAAAGTCTGATACAGGTCATCATCTAGCTATTGATGTTGGCGGGACTTTTATTGACTTCATATACTTCGATGCTGAAACGCAAGAAATTAAAGTTGAAAAAGTGCCTTCTAGTGGTTCTTTGGAAGAACGCTTTTTTGAAGGCATTGAACAGCTAGAAGCTGACTTAAGTGATATTGAAATGATTGTGCACGGTTCAACACAGGTCATCAACACGATCGTGCAAGAAAATGGGGCAAAGGTTGGTCTCATAACAACTAAAGGCTTTAAAGATGTTTTGGAACTTGCCAGAGGAAATCGCCCAGAAGTCTATAATCTTTTTTATCAACAACCTACACCACTTGTACCTCGCTATCTTCGCTACGAAGTTACTGAGCGTCTTGATTATCAAGGCAATGTTTTACAGACCTTAGATAAATCTGAGTTAAAAAAAGCAATTTTAGACTTAAAAGAACAAGGTGTTGAGGGCATTGCTATTTGCTTTTTACATGCCTATGTTAATCCTGTGCATGAACAGCAAGCTGCTGCCCTGGCTCGTGAACTTTGCCCTGAACTACAAGTGAGTGCATCAAGTGAAATTGTGCGTGAATTTCGTGAGTTTGAAAGAACTAGCACGACAGTGCTGAATGCTTATACACAGCCACGGATGAGTGGGTACTTGGGGAGGCTCGAGCTCGGTCTCTCCTCTCGCAACTACCAAGGCTCTTTCGCAGTCATGCAATCATCAGGCGGAATCACCTCAAGCCAAGTCGCCCAACAAGCCCCCATCCGCACGATTCAATCTGGACCTGCTGGTGGTGTCATCGGTACTGCTGAACTTGCAAAACAGCTTGGTATAGAAAACGTAGTTGCTGCTGATGTTGGCGGTACAACCTTTGATGTTGCACTCATTACAGGTGGTGACTTACTCACTCGCACACATACCACCTTTAACAAGCGTCCTGTTCTACAAACAACTATAGATATTGTTTCTGTTGGCGCAGGTGGTGGCAGCATTGCCCATATTAATGAAGAAGGTGGTCTACAAGTAGGACCACAAAGTGCTCAGGCAGACCCTGGACCAGCCTGTTTTGGATTGGGTGGAACAGATGCAACTGTGACAGATGCTCAAGTCATTCTTGGTTATCTTGACCCAAAACACTACTTAGGTGAGCGCATGAAGCTAGATGTTGAGGCAGCTAAAACAGCAATTATGAAACATGTTGCCATGCCACTGAACCTTTCTTTAGAAGATGCTGCTGCTGGTATTTTGCACCTTACCAATATGAATATGGCTTACGCCATTAGGCAAGTCACTATCGAGAGAGGGCATGACCCTCGTGATTTTAGTTTGGTGAGTTATGGCGGTGGCGGTGGGCTTTTTGCTGCCACACTGCTGAAAGAACTTGACATGAAACAAGTGGTTATTCCTCACTACCCAGCAACCTTTTCGGCATACGGTCTACTCTACGCAGATTATCGAGAAGATATTGCAAGAACATTTGTGAGTCCATTTACAGATATGTCGCCTGCGGCTTTGGGATTACGCTTTTTAGAGTTGGAGCAAGAAGCAAAGGATTGGTTTGCTTCGCAAGGTTTAGAAAATGACAGCTTAAAGTTAGAACACTTTGCCGAACTCCGCTACTTAGGGCAAGAACACAACCTCATCATTCCTGTTGAAAAGACTGATGTGCTTGCAGCAGATTTAAGCACACTCCGAAATCGTTTTGATGCTTATTACGATAAGGCCTATGCCCACTCACTCAAAGACCATGAACTAGAATTTGTAGGTTTACGCCTATCAGCCAGTCTTGTTAGTTCTAAACCAACTATTGACAAACTTAAACAAGCCAACACACCTGTCGAAGACGCCATTATTCGTCATCAGCATGTGTATCTTGATAGCAATACCCATGCAACAAAAAAAGCTAAAAGCTACCCTGTTTACGACCGTAAAAAACTACAAGCAAGTCATAGCATCACAGGTCCAGCTATTATTGAAGAATGGAATAGTACAGTCATCTTGTTAGCAGGGCAAAAACTCAAGGTCGATGAATACGGCAACCTGATTATGGAGGCTCTTTGATAATGCAGGTTGATCCCATCACGAGACAAGTCATCCGCAACGCCTTGGTAGCAACTGCTAAAGAGATGCAAACGACATTGGTAAAAACAGCGCATAATCCACTGATTTATGAAGTACAAGATTTTGGGATGGTTCTGACCAATAGCAAAGGTCAGATGATTGCCGAAGGTTCAGGTCTTCCGGGATTTCTTGCTTGCCTCCCTCCTACTATCCAAAGTGGATTAGAACTCACTACATTTTCAGAAGGCGATATTCTTCTAAGCAATGAACCAGATGATACAGGAACACATATCAGCGATACTGTTCTTTACATGCCAATATTTTACAAAGATGAACTCGTTGCCTTTTCAGCCGTGAT
This sequence comes from uncultured Deinococcales bacterium, assembly GCA_937934635.1. The sequence goes on along the minus strand of CALGZD010000404.1, from coordinate 3,107 downwards.
GGCACACTGGGCAGATATTGGTGGCATGATGCCTGGGGGGTGGTGTCCTAGCTCGGTTAGCTTGCACCAAGAGGGTTTGATATTTTCCCATAACAAACTTGTTGACGCTGGTATTGAGAATAAAGAACTGATGCGCTTTATCCTGCGAAATGTGCGCTATCCAAAAATTGTTGAAGGTGATTTGAACGCCAAGATTTCTGCTTGTCAAACTGGCGCAAGACGCTACATAGCACTGTGTAAACGCTATGGTGCAGATGTTGTTGATGCTGCTATGCAAGAAACCTTTAGTCTCTCTGAACAGCGGATGCGCCGAGAAATTGCTAGCATTCCTGATGGCAACTATAGTGCTGAAGCATTTATTGACCATGATGGTATCGAGCGAGATAAACATCATAAAATACAAGTAAACATAGTTGTGACAGCTGAGGAAATGACGATTGATTGGGAAGGTACCGACCCTGTTGCCAAAGGACCGATTAATCATCCACTCGTTGGCACTGCTGCTATTTGTGCGACGACATTAAAATCCTTAACCATGCCACTAGATGCTACCAATGATGGTCACTTACGACCACTAACTGTGACTGCTCCAGACAATACTTTGGTAAGTGCTAGCTATCCTGCACCTTGCGACTCTTATGGCTACGTGGCAGAAATCATTGTTCACGTTATTGTAAAAGCACTAGCACAAGCCATCCCTGAACGCTGTCCAGCAGCTACTTACCAGATGTGTGCCTACACCCTCTCACGAGAAGGTGCTGATGGCTTTATCACAGGTGAACCTGTTGATGGTGGCGGCGGTGCATTTCCACATGATGATGGTCCAACGGGCATCATGTTTTGTGGTAATGGTGATGCGCCTAATACCCCAATTGAAGTGCTAGAAACACGTTATCCTACACGCTTTAACGAGTACAGCATCAACTTGAAAAACAGAGGTGTCGGTAAGTACCGAGGTGGTTATGGCGTAATCAGAGAATTCGAAGTTCTTACAGATAACGTTGACTTAAAAACCAGTACAGAGAACAATCAAAATCCCTTCTGGGGATTAAATGGAGGTGGAGACGCTGGTGTGACGCAGGTTATAATCAATCCAAACACCGAAGAGGAACTTGTTTTAGAGGATCGTGTTGACTATCACTGGTTGAACTCTGGTGATGTTGTACGGATAGAAACTGCCAATGGTGGTGGTTGGGGAAATCCAGCAGAGCGTGAGCCAGAACGCATTGCTGAAGATATTAAGAATGGTTTGATTAGCCTAGAAGATGCCGTTCGGCTCTATGGGCAAAACAAAAGTACGTTAGAACAGCTCATTTGAAAGGAGCATGTATGAATACAAAAGCCTTCAGATTTTTTGCGCTTGCAATTGCTAGTGTACTACTCTTTACAGTAGCCTTTGCACAAAAGGGAGGGGTGGCAACTTACGCTGCGCCGACCACATTTCCTGATCTAGACCCTAGCTCGAGCTTCTCAAACGAGAACATAGCACTGGCAAATGTCTATGAAACCCTCACATTCTTTACAGCAGACAATACAGTTGAGCCAAAACTGGCAACAAGCTGGGAAGTCAGCGATGACGGTCTCACTTGGACCTTCCACCTACGTGAAGGGGTAACCTTCCACGATGGTTCTCCCCTAAACGCAGAAGCAGTCATAGGCTCTCTCCAGAGAACTATCGACCTAGATTTAGGCGCAGCCTTTATTTATCTACCTATCCTGAGTATGGAAGCTGTTGGCGACATGAGTGTTCAGTTCAACCTTGATTACGAAGCACCCATGGACTTAGTACTTTCAAGTGGTTATGGCGCATGGATCATGGCACCATCAGTCACTGGTGAAGATGCTGAGTGGTTCAATTCTGGTAACGGTGTTGGCACTGGTCCTTACAAATTTAGAAGCTATAGCCCAGGTTCAGCACTCATTCTAGATGCTTATCCTGACTACTGGGGCGGTTGGAACGATGACCAATTCAACTTGATCCTCTTCGACATGGTTGAAGAACCAACCTTGCGTGAGCAAATGGTACGTAGTGGTGAAACTGACTTTACCTACGAACTACCTTCAGAAAGCTATGCATCTTTAGGTGATAGCGATTTTGTAACTGTAGACACTTCACCAAGTTATCAAATGCTTTATGGACTATTGAATACACAACAAGCTCCACTTGATGATGTACGTGTACGCCAAGCGGTTAGCCATGCTTTCCCATACGACATAGTCGTGGACAATCTATACGGTGGTCTTGGTAATGCAGCAAATGGCGCCGTACCAAGTGGTATGTGGGGTGCGCTAGACAGCGGTGCCAGCAGTGGAGATAGCAGTGAAGATAGCAGTAATTACGACTTAGAAAAAGCAGCAGCACTACTAGAAGAAGCTGGTCAAAGCGATGGCTTTGAAATCAGCATGACCTATGACGCTGGCAACTTTGAACAACAAACTATCGGTGAACTGTGGAAAGCTGAACTAGCTAAGCTAAACATCGATCTAGACCTTCAAGGCTTAACTTGGGAAGCACAGTGGGATCTTGGATTAAGCGGTCCAGACGGTGCACAAGATGTATTCGTAATGTACTGGTGGCCAACCTTTGTTTCTCCAGTTGACTTCCTCTTCAGCATGTTTGTTTCAGAAGAAGAACCATTCTTCAACCTTGGTTACTACAATAATGCAGACTATGATGATTTAGTCTTTGGTGGCGATGCCATAAGCGGTACTGATAAAGCTGGTGCAGCCGAGCTCTTCCAAGCAGCGCAGCAAATTCTAATTGATGATGCAGCAGCAGTTTATATGATTGAAACACCAGACGTTCATGCGATTAACAGCACAATCAATGGGTATGTTAATAACCCTGCGTACCCACATGTTGTATTTTGGTATGATTTGAGCCGTTAAAACTAATCTAAATAATAACTTTTAGGAGGTGTCAAATCATAGCACCTCCTTTTTTAGTGGACTAGCATTTGCAAGATTTAGCGTTTCCACGTAACAACTGTACACACTAATACCGAAGTGAATCATAAATGTCATAATCACAAACATATCGAAGCGTTGTAACTTGTGTGCCCTTCGGTTCTGATGACAACTTTTTCTGCTAATGGATTATGACTTTC
>CALGZD010000403.1 GCA_937934635.1 uncultured Deinococcales bacterium | reverse complement strand
TCAGTATCGCCATCAAACTGTACACCTTCATAGCTACGGCGCACTTCATCAACAACACCATAGAACTTGATAACTTCATCATCTTCGGCTGGATCATCAACCTCGATGTAGATAATGTCGTCTAGCTGGACTTTTTTACCTGCTTGGACTGCAAACCAGAACTCTAGGGGACTGGATTTTTCAGTTCCAAGGATTATGCCTATTTTATTTTCTTCTGTACTAATTGCAAACACCTCTTTAGGCTCAAAATGTCATGTGTATTGTAAATATCTTGATTTACATACTATCAAGCTTCTACTGTCATAGCTATTATACCTTGAATTTTAAGTACTTTCGGTATTTTAGTCAAATAGTTTGAGGTATCGACTTGAGCCACAAATCTAAATTGGTAAAGAAATCTTAAAGCTTGTACCCTGTCCAAGCTGACTATCTGCATGGATGTTTCCACCGTGTGCTTCTACAATTGCTTTGGCTATTGCTAAGCCTAGACCAGATTGTGTGCTTTCGTGTTGTTGGTTTTGTTGGGGGGGGTGGTGGGCTCGAGCCTCATCCGCACGATAAAAACGCTCAAAAATGTGGGGCAGCTTCTCTGGAGAAATCCCTTCACCAGTGTCCTGAACGGCTATTTCTAAAGTCTCATCCTGCTGTCTCGCAGAAAGCACAATTTTGTCACCCTCAGTCGTATAACGCAAAGCATTACTCACTAAATTACCAATAACCTGACTAAATCGTGTTCGGTCAATCGTAAGCGATGGAAGTTCATCTTGTGCCTCGACTTCTACTACAACCCCAACGCTTTCAGCACGCAATTTATAACTTTGAGATATATCAGCCAATAGCATCTTAGCCCGCACTGGTTCTTTGAGTAATTTCAATTCGCCAGCATCAGCCAAAGACAGAATACGCAAATCTTCAACCAATCTTTGTAAATCAATAATCTGACCATGCATAATGCCAAACTCTTCTTCATTTGCTTCAATAGCCCCTGTCTGAAAAGCTTCTACGTACCATGCCAAGCTGGTTAACGGTGTTCGCAATTCGTGGGCAATATCCGCAGTCATTTGCTTACGTGACTGTGCAGCTTGCTCTAAGTCTGAACTCATTTTATTGAAAGTTGTCGAGAGTTCACCAAGTTCATCCTGTGAACGCACAGGTACTACCCTGTGTTCTCCTTTTGCTAACAAAGACGTTGCTTGAATCATGTCTCGGATAGGACGTGTGAGCGTCTGTGTAAAGAATATGCCTATAGCTAGGGCCAACAAAAAAGCACTCAAAGCAGATATAAGCAAAGAACGATTTAAAGAATTTCGAAAGGCAATAATCTGCTGATTTGGTTGTGGTGAATTGGTATTTAAGAGAATTGAACCAATGCGTTGCCCATTTAGACTCACTGGAACAGCATTGTTGAGCTGAGACCGAGTAGCAACTTCGTTTAGAGTGTACCTTGGCTCAGCAGATATGACTATCTTACCAGAACTATCAGCCAAAGCAAACAAAGGAGGGGGAGGCAATGGGGGCGGGGGTGGTCTTCCCGAAAATGGAGGTGGGGGGCGCGGAGGACGTGGCTCTGGAAACAAACCTTGTGTCGAAGAATCAGACAAAGAACTAGAACTAGCCGATGAATTAAGCGATGAACCTTGTAACGGGCGAAGCGGAGAAGCACCTAAAGGACGAGAAGAAGTAGGTTGTGGAGGGACTAGCGGGCGCTCTGGCAAAACATCTCTTACCCCATCCCAAGAACCATGTTCTTCATAAAAAGCAGTCACGGTCTCTTTAAAGTCTTGTGCCTGATTTTCAAATACATATTGCTCAAAAGCATCTAAAGTCAGACTACGAGAGAGCAATGCCACTATAAGTAAACTCGTTAAGCTTACAAATAACAGTAAAAGTACAAGCTTAATATTAAGTGACTTTGCTATAGCCTGCAACATACTAATCATTAAGCCTAAATCTATAACCTTTTGCAAAAACAGTTTCTATATAATCAGGCTGCTTTGCATCTTCTTCAAGCTTTTTACGTAGGTTAAAGACATGATAATCAACAGTTCGTTCAGATGCATTTTCAGAAAATTCCAGTAATCTTTCCAACAAAGCTTCTCTAGAAAAGGTATACATAGGGTTTTGTACAAATAATTCTAAAAGACAAAATTCAGAAGGTGTAAGTTCAATAAAAGCATCTCTGAATTTACAAGTCTGAGCATTTAGGTCGAGCTCGATATCTCGAACTCTTAACAGACTTACTTCTCTAGACGTATTGTAACGTCGCAACACAGCCTGCACTCTTGCGAGCAATTCAGCTAGACCAACAGGTTTTGTAACATAGTCATCAGCACCCAAACTTAAGCCTTTAACCTTATCTTCTTCTTCAAGTTTGGCACTGACTAAAATAATCGGCGCATCGTCTTCTTTACGAAAAGCTTCGATAAACCCAAAGCCATCTAAAACAGGCATCATGATGTCTAGCAAAATCAAATCAGGTTTGGCATGTCTTGCTGTATAGAGCGCATTCTGACCATTGTCTGCCACAACCGTCTTATAGCCATGACGTTCTAAGAATGCCTGTAACGGTCTGGTCATACTTATGTTGTCATCAACTATTAAAATCGTTTGGGTTCTATCATGCATACCTAAACAGCATAATAACAAGTTGTTTG
>CALGZD010000402.1 GCA_937934635.1 uncultured Deinococcales bacterium | reverse complement strand
TCAGGGTCATTGGCAGGGTCAATCACTTCTACTTCAACTTTACCCTTACCTGCGATTTCATACTCACGCAACATATCTGAAATTTGTGTTCGTAAAGGCGCAAGCAGTGGGTGTGTTTGTTCACTCAAGTAGGCACGAATCAGCAAAGGCTCTTGAACTGTCCCAAGTAAATCTTTGGTACTTTGCGACAAACTATACTGACGGTTTTGTGTAAGGTCAGCACGTAAACCTTGTAGTGGTGAAAGCCATAAATTCAAGAAGAGTAAATTAAGGACTGCCAACCACACACCAAGACTACGATTAAAACGGTAGCCCCGTGTGCGCTCCCCTCGGCTCCAGCGCTTGCTATCTAGCGAGAGAATATTGAGTAATAAGAAAATGATGGTGAGTGACAAATAGTAGACAAGGTCACGTAAATCAACCACACCACGCTCAATACTTTCAAAACGACTGCTTGTACCAAGCGCTCGCAAGATAGTATCTCCGATGCCACTGACGAAACCTAGCACACCGCTCGAGCCCAACAAATAGAACGCTCCGCCAAGCAACACTGTCAAAATAAGCGCCACAATCTGATTATCTGTTCTAGATGAAATAAACAAGCCCATAGCCGTATAAGCAGAAGCAAGTAGCAAGGCAGCTAAGTAACCACCAATAACAGGTCCCCAATCTAAGTTTCCAAGAATTGAAACTGTAATAGGTAGACCAAGTGTCAGAGCAAGTGCTAGTGCCACCAAGGTCATCGTCGCTAAAAACTTACCTATGACCATCTTCCAAGGCTTCATAGGCAAAGTCAACAACATTTCCAACGTACCAGAACGCTGCTCTTCACTCCACTGACGCATGGTCAATGCAGCAACTAGGAAAACTAACAATAAAGGCATCCACACAAAGAGTGGACGCACATCAGCGACACCTCTTGCAAAAAAACGTTCAACCCAAAAGAAGCTAAAAAGCGTTATGAGCAAAAATGTGCCAATGAATATAAGTGCAAGTGGCGACCCAAATATAGACCGCAACTCTTTTCGCGTAATCGCCAAGATTTGGCGCACGGTTTTACCTCCAAGAAAAATACCTAAACTCTATTTAAAATCTAATCCCCCTCAATCCCCCTTGATAAGGGGGAGGTTTTATTTGTTCCCCCCTTATCAAGGGGGGCTAGGGGGGATACGCTTTTCTCTCTAAAATCTAATTCCCTCTAAATCTCTTTTTTCAGAGGGCAACTTTGTTTATCCCTCATTTGTCAACAAGGGAGCTAGGGGGGATTCTTTTCCTAACTACTCTGCGACAACTGATTAAACACACTCTCTAAAGTCTGCGTTTCATAACGCAACTCTCGAAGTGGCCAATTCTGTTCTTTTGCAAGTGTAAAAAGCTGCGGATTAATATCGACATTTGGAAAAGCTGTCATGCGATACGCAACCTGCGAAGCAACATTATCTCTAGCAGACGCTTGACTGACACGTTCAACACTGTCCACGCCTGTAACATTTCGCAATGCCTCGGCTGCACCGATGACATCATCTTCGAGTACCAAAAGCGCACTGCTAGTACTCGCTAACACATCTAGCTGCTCATCTGAACGAACTTTGCCATTCATCAGGATGATGGCACGATCACAAAGGGCTTCAACCTCTGGCAAAATGTGGGTTGAAAAGAGAATTGTACTGTGTTGCGAAAGTCGCTTAATCAAGTTGCGAATTTCTATAAGCTGGCTAGGGTCAAGCCCTACGGTAGGTTCATCAAGAATGAGTAACTGCGGCCTGTGCAATATCGCTTGGGCAATACCAACACGCTGACGATAGCCTTTAGAAAGTTGAGAGATTGGTGTTGTCAATCTATCTTCTAAAGCAGTTGCTACAACTGCTTCTTTGATAGCATCTAGCTTGTTTGCTAAATTGCGAACATCCGCAACCATTAACAAATAATCCTGCACACTGAGTTCGCTATAAACAGGTGCATTTTCTGGCAAATAACCAATCATAGCTTGGGCAGCTTGTGGGTCTTCAATCACATCTACCCCACCTATCTGAATACTGCCAGCATCTGGCTGCAAAAACCCAGTGAGGATTTTTAGTGTTGTTGTCTTACCAGCACCATTGTGACCAAGAAGTCCTACAATTTCGCCTGCACCAACGTTAAAACTAACGTCATCAAGTGCCTTGAAGTCGCCATAAGATTTACTTAAGCCTTGAGCTTCTATCAAGATAAGCCTCCTTTATAATTAATGTTTTAGTGAAAAAGTATATTGACTATATGGAACAGACATTTCTAATCTCAAATACAATATCTATAGTCTATGAAATTATCATAAGGATTTTCCAAAGACTTCATGATAGGGCTGTCTAATTACTGCCAGTAAGAAAGTTCAATTTCAACCTTAGAGAAAAAGTTCAGGAAGATAAGTTCAAAAGTTTTTCGTACCTAAATACTCGAATAGGTAACTGATACTTTTCGATTACGCTAAAGCAAAGCGTTCAAAAATAAATTGTTCTTGATTATTTTCACTAAGCAATGTGCTGTTCGTACCCATTCAATGCACTGTCATTATCGTTTGTAGCTTAAAGCAACAGCTATAAAACTTCAGTAATCATTAATGTTACCTTAACAAATGCTTGAGTAAGCTGGTGACATTAATGTATCATTAAATCACCCTAATGCTTCGCTGAATTACGTCTTGTCTGCATTATGGCTTTTCTCAGATACGTCTTTAACTATCAGAAAGATTTAGATTAAGGTTCAGATTTATGAGTGCGACAGATGTACCAAACAACTCAATCACGGCGATGGCAATTAAGTTGGCTCGAGCCAACGAGCTAAACCTCAAAAGAATCCTTGCGAAGGGTGAAGAGGTTGAAGACAAAGACATCCTTGATGCCCTTGTAGATCCTTTGCACCGTACTAACCTAATCGTGGATGACGACAAAGGCTGTTTCGTAAAAGTCGAAAACCGTGTCGACAAAGCACTTGCTACTTTTACGCCTGTCGAAGACTCTACACTAAAAACATCTATTGCATTAAAAAGAAAAAACAAACGCTCAGGTGTAGCACCAGATGTAGCACCAAGTGTAGCACCTATGCAGCTAGGGAAATTAACAAAAATATGGCGAGGCTACGCCATTGACTTTTCACTCGTACTTGCTTTCTTAGTCATCGTGCTCTATGGCTTTAGTAGCACTTAGGTTTTAGTAGCACTTAGGCTTGATAGTTCTTAACTCCACAGCTCTTAACTCCACAGTTCTTAATTCCATAAAAAATCTGTTTTTTCTATATCAGAGCTATCCAAGGTTTTGAGTGCTTCTTGTGCCGTTTGCTGGCTCACTGGATGTAGCCAAGGTTTATAGAGTGTATCTACCACCTCACAAAATGGCACAAGCACAAAAGCTCTTTCCATCATTCTTGGATGCGGCAATTGTAAACGCTTTGTATCTAGTACTAGCTGTTTGTAAACCAGTAAATCTAAATCAAGTGTACGTGCATCCCAGCGGACTTTTCGCTCTCGTCCTTGCTCAGCTTCGATTATGTGTAAAACGCTAAGAAGTTTTTGGGCACTTAATTCCGTATCAATCCCAATAACTGCATTTAAATAAGCATCTTGCCCCTCAGGACCACCAACTGGTGCAGTTTTATAAATGCTAGATGCTGAAACAATACC
>CALGZD010000401.1 GCA_937934635.1 uncultured Deinococcales bacterium | reverse complement strand
TTTACTGACCTACACCCAATCACAGAAAAACCTGTTAAATCTCATAGAACACAACGTATGATTGTGCTGTTATGCAGCGAAACAGACTTTATTTTATTTCTTTACTATTACTTACTTCTTCACTTATGAGTATTTCTATCTCACAAGTTCCAAAACTCAATGACCAACCCGTGCTCATCAGCATTGAAAGCTATTTGGTGCAAGAGCGTGAAACTGCTGAAGGTAAAACGCAAGAATGGTTTGAACGTGTCAATGAAGCAAAAGCTAATGACACCATAGAGGTGCGCTTAACCGTAAGCAGCGAAGCTGAAGCTCCTTTACCAGCAGCAACTCTACTGGTGACAATGCCAATTCCTAAAGGCATGGTCTATATTGAAAACTCAGCTACGCCTAGCTCAAACCTAGTCATGCTTGAATTTTCCAAAGACTCGAGCCTATTTGGAGAAAACATATTTCATACTGTTACGGTAAATGACGTCGAAAAACGACTACCTGTACCAAGCAGTGATTACCGAGCGCTACGCTGGACTGTACTAAATGATTTTGAACCAGATGAAGAACTTACCCTGTTTTACCGTGTAAGGGTGCTCGACAACGCTAACAATTAAAAGCACTGAACACAACAAACACAATAAACACAATGAACAATAAGAGCTAACCGCACAGCAACGCAGCAACACAACAACGCAGCACAAGCACAGCAACGCAGCACAAGCACAGCAACACAGTAACGCAGCACAAGCACAGTAACGCACCAACACACCCCCCTCTCACTTCTACTCGTCATGATGGATTCACTATCCGTGTTCTAGCTGATGCTTTCAAAAAGTGCGCTTCTTAATCAGACGACTAGTTTTAATCAAACAGCGTAGTAAGCGATGTGAAGCGAAATATCGGTAGCATGTAAAGGCTTAAAGCTGTTAGGATAGGAAAAAGACTCATTTTTTTATTGGCGTATTACGTTAATATTATGCAATTGTGTGATTTTTGATTGCTTTCATAATTGCTTTGCCAAGATATTTTAAGTTGTTAAGTAGGTTATTTAAGTGCTGGCAACTAAAGCTTTGTTGACAAAGGATATGAAACAACAAGAAGAGTTGCAACAGGTCGGAGGAATTGTTGTGCTAAATGGCAACATTAATAATAAAGGCAGTTCTGGGAGAATGTTTGGGAACTGTGTTTCAATTTTTATATTAAGTATCGTTACATTTTGTTTGCTAGGAGTTTCTTTTACATCAGCACAAAGTGTTTTAGATAATCGTTCATTAGATGAATTGTTAAGTGAAGGGCGTGTGTATTTCTTGCGTGGCGATTGTGAGCTATCACAAGTTGTCTTTCAAGAGGCGCTCAAGCGAGACGAGGCAAACGTAACGGCGATGATGGGCAAGGCTCGAGCCCTTGCATGTCAAGCTGCATACGATGGTGCAATCAGCGAATACCAAAAGGCAATTCAAGCTGATTCAACCAATGTCAGTGCTTACATTCAGTTAGCTATCAACTACAGAAACCAGATGTTATCTAGTCCTGCGGACTATCCAGATAACCTAGATTTAGCACTTGCAGCAGTACAACAAGCTGAAGGTGTAAGCCCGAACAATGCCAATGTCGCAAATATCAAAGGCGTTATTCAATTTACTAAAGGTGATTACCAAAGTGCTAAATCGGCCTTAGAAAATGCCGTAAGCATTGCTAAAAGCCAAGCCTTAGCGAATGCTGATCAGTCACAGATATACATCAATCTTGGACGTACTTACCGTGCGCTTGGTGACTTACAACTGTCTCAGTCTGCATTTCGCCGTTCGGTAACTTTGAACCCTGGTAGCGCAGAAGCACACAGCTTACTTGGTGAAACCTACTTCTTGCAGCAGCAGTGCGATGACGCTTTGTACGAGCTGAGCCAAGGTGCAAACCTAGACCCAAGCAATGCTAGCTCTATGGCTACACTAGCGATTGCAACTTTTGAATGTGGTCAGCCAAATGATGCGGAAGTATCGATTAAGCAAGCACTTGATATAGATGGAGTTTCTTACCCTGAGCTCTATACCTATTTAGCCAGAATTTACATTGGCAAAGGTCGTCTTGATGATGCCATCCGTGAAGCACAAAAGGGTGCGTTGTTACCACCACCAAGTCCAGAAGCTGCTTACTGGTTAGGTCAGGCGTATCAAAGCAAAGGTGACATGCAAGCTGCCAAAGACGCTTATTCTCGCGCCTTAGAAATTGACCCTGAATATTTTCAGGCTCGAGACGCTATGAGTGCGCTTCCTTAAGCTATTAACTTAAGTATTCAAACTGGAGGCTACTTTAGTCTCCAGTTTTTTATTTCAAAAAAATATGCCAAAACATATCGAAAGTCCTAGCAATCCACTTATCAAAAGAGTTGATAAGTTGCAAAAGCGCCGTAACCGAGAGCGTGAAGGGGTCTTTTTGCTTGAAGGTCAAAGAGAGTTAGAACGTGCTTTGGCTTGTGACTATGTTTGCGAAGAAATTATCTTGTGCCCTGAATTTATCGAGGATTTTGAAAGTTTTGCTTCTTCTCTTGAAGCTGATTACCTTACGACAACAAAACAACTCTTTTCAAAACTGAGTCATAGAGAAAATCCTGATGGTGTTTTCGCAATTGCAAAAAGTAAAAGCCATGACTTGGAAAATCTGGTCGTGCCAGAAAATGCTTTTGTTTTGGTTTTAGAAAACTTGGAAAAGCCTGGGAATATCGGTGCTTTGTTGCGAACGGCTGATGGGGTGGGGGTTGATGCGGTCGTGATAACAGGAAAGACCGATTTATATAACCCCAATACGGTGCGCTCGAGCATGGGCAGTCTGTTCTACTTAAACATTGCCCTTACAGATAACCAAAGTTGCTTTCACTGGTTACAAGCTTCAAATATTAGAAGCTATGCTAGTACACCACACACAAAAACAAACTATTGGCAAGCTGATTTTAAACATGCAAGTGCCATCCTTTTAGGCACAGAGCACGACGGTTTATCTGATTTTTGGCATGAACATGCTGATGAAGAAATTGTTATTCCCA
>CALGZD010000400.1 GCA_937934635.1 uncultured Deinococcales bacterium | reverse complement strand
TTCATCAAGAGCGTCCTTTCCTCTAGCTGTAGCGATAACTTGGTTGCCCTGAGCTGCTAAGAAATCTGTCAGTGCTTTACCTAACCCTCGACTTGCGCCTGTAATAAGTATGCGTTTCATAACGAAACCTCCTATAGGCACAAGCATAGGAGGTTATACAAAGCTACATATTCGACTTTGGTCTACATCAAAACTACGACTATAGTCGTATTCTGGTCTTATTCTCTATCTATAAACATTGGCATTGGGTTGATTGCACCCGAAGAGGTGTAAACACCAAAGTGCAAGTGAGGTGGTGTGCTAATGGCATTACCCGTATTGCCTACAAACCCCAAAATAGTATCTGTTGTAACCTTATCTCCATAACTAATATCAGCAAAGTCATCCAAATGGGCATAGTAATACTGACGCCCACCTGCACCAGTTACATAGACCTGTTTTCCACCTAAACCACGATTGGCAACTCTGGTAACATAGCCAGCTACAACAGGTCGAATCGGTGTGCCTCTCTCGGCAAAAATGTCCTGACCTTCATGCTTCCGCCCACCTGAACGTGGCGCGCCCCATGTGTCCGTAACATGATCAACCAACACACCGTCAACTGGTATTAAAAGCTCCATTTCAGCTTTTTGAATCTGTAATTGCATTAGTCGCAACGGCAGCACTGCATTGTTAAAACTCTTGCCTATAGCACCTCTTATGTCACCACTTTTCAAGGTATCGTCTAGCGAGGTCATGCCTTGCTGTCCAATATCACGTAAAGCACCTAGCACCGTGGTAACCACAATCACAGTTAATACTATTCGGAACAACTTTTGCATCAAGAACTATTCTAAGAAGAAATGTAATAAGAAAACTGTGCTTCAACCTTTGCACAAATTTTGGTACAGATTCTGGTAAAGATTTTGAACAGGCAAAGCACGTTAACTATTTTGAGATGTTTTACCAACTTGGAAAATCAATATTGCCCAACCAATAATCTGCAACACACCACCAATTGGGGTAATTGCTCCAAAAATGCCAATATCGGTTGCAACAAGTGTATAGAGACTTCCAGAGAAAATGATGCTACCTAGCACAATAAATGGAGCAGCACGCCAGCAAGGTCTTGGTAAAGCACCAATTGCAAGTAGTGCAAGTGCATGATACATCTGGTATCGCACTGCTGTTTCAAAAGTTTCGAGGCGTTCTGGTCGAATGATATCTTCAAGCATGTGTGCGCCAAAAGCACCAAGTGCTACAGCAAGCAATGCAAAGAATGCGCCAAGTCGTGAAGGGTGAAAAAGAGAATTTGACATACCCTGTTGTATGCCTAGCGAAGCTTATCTTATAAGATTGCTTTGTCCTCTATTTGATTTGTCCTCTATTTAATTTGTCCTCTATTTGTCCAGTATTTGTCCTCTATTTGTCCTCTATGGCACTCTAAGAGATAGATACTACATTTTGAATCATAAAGCTCTTCCACGATTAACTAACCCAAGTCAGTTAATCGGCGATGCAGATGTCTGTGAAAACCACACAGCGCGAGTAGGAACGAACTCATTTAGCATGGGTCAACATTAGGTGGAAACGCTAATAGTATCAGTGTTGCTGTAGTAGTTTAGCGAGCCAATATACACAAAAAGCTCCCCTGAGATAACAATCACCTCCTACCTTGTTGCAAAAAGTTCATTTCTAAACTCAGAAATCTGAGCTATACTTTAAAACGTGGCTGATTCTGCTTTCGACAATCCATTCAGGCAATTTGCTGGTCGCTTAACCGAAAGTGACAACGTCATTGAAAAAGCTGATGGCAAGTTTTACTGGCGCAATATTCAATTGCTTGAAGGTGAAGAACTCTTGATTGATAAATCTTGGCGTCCAAGCTTTTTTCTACAATCAATCTTTTGGTGGATTGCCATTGTCATGACTTTAGGGCTTGCGCTGCCTTTTTTTATCGTGGCTCGCTGGGCACGCAAACGAAATAGCTGGACTATTACCAATAAACGCTTACTTTCCCGTATCGGTATTTTTAATCGTGACTCCATCACCATCGAGCTTGGTGATGTCATTGATACAAGAGTTATTCGACCACTAGCAACAACCTTTTTAGGTCGAGGTCTTATCGAAATAGAAACTCGTGCTGGTGGCGAAGAACCTGAAATGATTATCAATTTTCAGCATGAACCCGATGACATCAGGAATGTCATTACTGCCGCAACCGATGTACAGCAGCACAAAAAGCCTCCTTCACAAACAGATCAAATTGTTGAAGCTATCTTGGTCGCACAAGACATGATTAAACAACAAGAAGGTAGAGGTAATCTGAAGGATGATATTGTTCAAGCCTTGATTGATTACGAAAACATCAAAAACTACCAAAGCTCAGTGCAAGAAAATAGGCATAAAAAAAGCGACACTTAAACTGTGTCGCTTTTAAAACTAGTTAATCTAAAAACTTACTGGTTAAAGACCTGTTCAGCAACTTCGTCTGGCGGACCTAATGGTTCAGCAGAAGCACCGTTGACGCTCACTTGAACTAGGCTCGAGCGCCCTGCTCGCACAAACACAGGCATGTCGAACTCGAAGCGGTCAGAATCATTAGCAACTCTGTACACCAATGTTTCACCACCACGTGTTGTACCACTATAAACTTCAAGCCAAGCCTCACCACCATCTTCAATCGTAATAACAACTTTACCTTCTAAAGATGCATCTGTAACACCTAAAGCAGTATTTGTAGGATCATCAGAAGCAACAATCGTGCCATCACTATTAACAACAATCGAATCTACAGTTATGACATCACCTGCAACAGCTTCTTCTAAAGCAAAGAAGAAGTCCTGCGCTTCTGTACCATCGAAGCTCTGTTCGACAGCTTCATAGCCTTCAA
Organism: uncultured Deinococcales bacterium; assembly: GCA_937934635.1. The sequence continues at coordinate 2,619 of CALGZD010000400.1, read as the reverse complement.
GGATTATGTTCAACTGCTTACTGTCACTAGGTGTCAGTGGAAAATCTCTTACTGGTGTCGTACCAAGATCAAACCCATCAATGATTACTCTGGCGCCTTCTGGTTCAGTAGCAATAGAAAAAAGCACAAAGCCTGGAATCTCATTACCATCTAATCCTGCGCCATCTAATCCTGTAGTTATTGCAGCACCATCAACAACACTACCAACACTAGCACCAACACTAGCAGTACCATCCCCAACATCTCCTTCAGTTGGAAGCGGTGTAACTACAATTCCTTCACCCGCATTTTCACCACTCGTAGCATCTGGCAGGTTAATTTCAATTTCACCTGTTGAGCCTTCAATAGCGGTATCTGCGGTATCTAATGAGTTATCTCCTGAATCAGCAGTACCTATATTGGTATTGCCATTATCAACACCATCTACAGAATTGCCTACAGAAGTACCTACAGAATTACCTACAGAATTATTCAGGCCACCTTCAGATGCTCCACTCAGACCTAATGAAGTATCTGTATTTGGAACACGTAAATCAACTGTGCCTGAATTATCATTCCCTGTCCCAGAACGATTGAAACTAGGAATATTAATATTTTGACCTATACCAGGTATACCAACAGTATAGCTACCATCATCGTTTTGAAATGCCCAATTGTTCCATGCGTAGTAAAGTCCTGAACCAAGCAAAGCCAAAAGCAAAAATGGTACAAGCCATGCACCACCACGGCGTCTGCTGACTCTTTCGCCTTCAGCAGAGCGACCAGAAACACCCGCTCCTGCACTTACATAAGACTCTGTCGCAGGGTCATAGGCAGGACTTGGATAAGAACTCTTTCTGGCAACGTAAGATTTACCAAAACGCTCTTGAGAATACTGCTCGAGCACTTCCTGCTCATCCAGCCCAACCGCTTCTGCATACAGTCTCAAAAAGTTACGTGTATAAACATTTTCAGGCAACTCACTGTAGCGCCCTGCTTCCAACGCTGCCAAATACTCAGCACGAACATGCGTCGATGCTGCTATATCTTTTATATCTAGGCCCCGTTGACGACGGGCTTCTTGCAGTACTTGACCAAGTCTACTGGTCGTACCCGACATATTTCCTGCTCCGGAGCTCCCTATATTACTCATATAAAACCATCCTAGCTCTTCTACCAATCCTTTTATAAAAGTTCTATCTTTATCATTAATCCTAAAACTTAATTATGATAAGAACACTGTAAAATCTTAAATTCCCTGACTCAAAACATGGCTCAGCATACGCTTCAAAAACCACACTTTAACCACCTCAAACCCTAATTTCATATAATTTGAGGTACATTTTCAATTTTTATAAGGCTCTGCTACGCTCTTCTCAGCACTCACAGTTGCAATTATACTTTAAGCATACAACGACATTAGCCTTATTAATAACCCGACAACCTAAAAAAACGCTAATCAAGAAGCCCAATTTAAGTAGAATGAGTATGAATCAAAAGAATTTCAAAGCTAAAAAGCCAAAAAAAGATAAAAATGTTCCATACGACCAAAAACGGGCATGGAACTATGCTTTGTGGCTACTTGGGCGACAACTCTACACCCGCAAAGGCATCGAAGATAAGCTCAAGAAAAAAGAAACCTCTCCTGAAGATATCGAAATCATTCTCGATAAGCTCGTCGATTACAAAATGCTTGATGATGAAAACTACGCTGTCATCTATGTGCGAAGTCGCAAAAAGAATAAGGGTAGACATGCACTCAAACAAGAACTTAAGCGTAAGGGCATTAGCGAAGCACATATCGAAACAGCACTAGATACACTTGACGAAGAAGAGCAGCAAGAAACTGTCAAGGAGCTACTATTTCGCAATAAATGGCGTTTTCAAGATCCTGCCAAAGCACGTAACAAAGCCTATGCCTTTTTACAAAGACGAGGTTTTGATAGCGACATGATTCGTGATGCTATTGAACATAGCTTTGTTGACGGCATTTATCATGAATCTGAGCCTGACTTTGAAGATGAACCCGACTTTGAAAATAGTCATGAACAGCTATTTGGTGATGCGTTAGTTGATGAAGATGAATTTCAAGGTTAGGTCTGCCCTGTATGTCATCCTGAACGAAGTGAAGGAGCTCGCTTTTTTCTCACATAAGTTTGCTGCATTAAATGTTCTATCGAGATTCTTCGCCTAAAAAACGGCTCAGAATGACAAGCACTTTAATGATTTGGTAGCAAAGTTTACTTATTTACACCACACACGTTGTGCTATAATCCAAACATATAGATATGTGCTTACTAGACATATAAAGGTAGGCACATAAAGACAAGATTTAGTTTTTTAGAAAGACAGGTCAATTATGAGCGCACAACCTAACAGCAATGACCCATTTGCACCAGCAATTAACTATCAACCACTAACCTTTACAGATGCAGGTGCTATGAAAGCAAGTAGCTTACTTAAAGAGCAAGGCAAAGAAGACGGTGCAATCCGTGTTTTTGTAAAATCTGGTGGATGCAGTGGTTACAGCTATGGCATGGCAATTGATGACCGTCAGCTTGATGGTGATCGTTATTTTGAAGACAAAGGCGTAAAAATCGTTGTTGATCCAAAGAGCCTAGAGCTTGTTCAAGGTTCACA
>CALGZD010000399.1 GCA_937934635.1 uncultured Deinococcales bacterium | reverse complement strand
TTGAGGGATGCGCTTGATCCGCATGAGCGGGATTATTAAGGTGCGTTTGTGCGTTTAAATCAGTTTTCAGCTTCTTATGTTTAACTATAGACTAAAACGCACCTTTAGCAGTTTTTGGAAAAAACTCAAAAACTGCTCTGTTGCCAACATGCACTCAAAACCTTTTTGACTATTACTAAAACATCATTTCAATCGATGTTTTAATGGTTGTTTTCGACTACCATGCTTTTGATAAACCTTTTTTGAAAGCTGTTTTGTAGATTCGGCATTTTTTAAAGCAAATAACTTATCACGTGCTTTTCTGTAGGCTTGCTCATGTTCAACAATCGGTTCAGGATAATCTCGACCAAGTTCGAACCCTATCTCTAAAGCGACCAAAGGTGGCAATAAGCGCAAATCATGCAAATAGCCTGAAGGTATCTTTGCCAACTCAGGCACAAAGCGTTTGATAAACATACCCTCTGGGTCATTGTCTTGGGCTTGTTTGATGGGGTTGTAGATACGAATTGTGTTGATACCTGTTACGCCTGATTGCATCTGCACTTGAGACCAGTGGATGCCTGGCTCATAATCCGTGAAGGCTCGAGCCAGCCACACACCCGTCTCACGCCACGGCAACCATAAATGATTCGACGCAAAGCTCATAAGCATGGCCCGCATCCGAAAAGTTAGCCAGCCTTCTTGGCGAACTGCTCGAATACATGCATCAATCAGTGGATAGCCTGTCTGTCCTTCGATAAAAGCCTTAAATAACGCATCATTTGGCACTCTATCTAAAGCATCAAAAGCAGGATTGACATGCTGTTTTTCAATTTCAATTTCGTCTTCAAACTTCTGTATAAAGTGGTCACGCCAAGCAAGTCTTGCTTCAAAGGCTTTGTACGCTCTTAGCATCTGCTGTTTGTTTGGTGTACCTTCTGGCAAGTTTTGAACTTCAAAACCTTTTTTATGTAGCTTATCTAGGACATATCTTGTGCTGATTGTGCCATAGGCAAGGTGAGGACTTAAACGACTACAATTCCGTCTCGCAGGCATGGGTTGTGCCATGTCCGCTCGATAAGTTAAAGCTCGTTTTTCTAAAAAATTATCTAAAAGCCTGTGAGCTTCCTTTTCACCAGCAGGTTGTAGCTTTATAGCTTTGTCTAGCGCAGAAGCCTGTAATGCTTTTAATGTTGGGAAAGCTTTGCTTGGATACTGGGCTGCTTGTAAGTGTTGAGGGGCGGGGCTAAGTTCCTGCTCCATATACTTTTTCCACTGTGCAGCCCACTTATCTCGGTTATGTGGACCACGCACAACGCCATTTTGTCGAAATTCAGTCCAGCTTACTCCAGTTTCTCTGCACCAACGTTTTACCCGTTTGTCACGATTATAGGTCCACAGATTGCCTGTTTCTTCATGCGATACGAGTTCAATATCAGCAAAATTTTCCTGCAAATGTGTCAAGACAGAAATCACTTCATCATGCAAAACGGTCAAGCGAGTACCGTAACGCTGTAATTGGCTATCTAAAATCTTTAGTGATTCCAAAATAAACTGAATATGGCGCTCATCAATATCTGGTTGACGTAGTAATTCAGGTTCAAAAATGTATAGATAAACAGCAGGTGAGTTTCGTTTGGCAATATACTCAAGTGCTGGATTATCCTCAATCCGTAAATCTCGCTTAAACCACATTACAGGAACCATTTTTCTAGTTTAAAGCCATTACAGCATCAAGAATGAAAGCAATGCTCAAATTCTTAATTGAATAAAAATCAGTATAGACGTATGATAAGTAGCGTTTGAAATATATGTCCTAATAGTATCGTTGATATGGCTAGCATCAAACGGGTGTTGTTAGGCTTGAACGGTAAATATCAAAACTACTATAGTGTCAACATATTAAGTGTCAACATATTAGTGTCAACATCTTTTTTACAAACGCAAGATGAATTAAATTTTGAATCTACTTTTGGGGATACATTCATTTTATGAACAAATTGCGTCTACTTATTATTGCAATCGCAGCAATCTGTGCTTACTTTTTTGCCAGAACGATGCTTAATCCAAATCAGCAAGTTCCTTTGAGAAATCAAGATACACCAAATATTGTATTCATTTTGGCTGATGACTTAGGCTGGCGTGACTTAGGTATTTACGGTAGCACCTATTACGACACACCAAATTTGGACGCTTTAGCCGAAAGGGGTGTGCGTTTTACAGATGCCTATGCTGCGACGCCCATTTGTTCACCAACTCGGGCGAGCATCTTAACAGGACAATATCCAGGACGCTTGCATCTGACAGCAGCTAATGGACATACCCCTGGTGCAGACAATGTATCTGGTCCTGCTGCTTTGAGAGGTAATCCTATCCGTGCGTCTATCCCTGAAGATGTTGTTAACCATTTGGCAGACGACTATGTCACACTTGGTGAGTCTTTTAAAGAAGCTGGCTACTCAACGGCTTACATGGGCAAGTGGCACGTTGGTACAGACCCATTTTTACCAGAAAATAATGGTTTCGATGTTGTTGTTGGTGCGCGAGGTGAACCTGGTCCTGCGGGGAGTTACTTTGACTTAGTCGCAACACAATTACCAACGAACAATCCAAAAGGTGAAGCTTATCCTGCCAATACGAATGTTTCCAAAGTATTGGTTGACTATGCGATTGACTACGTTGAGGAACAAACGAAGCAACGAAACAACTACTTTTTACATTTATCTTTATACGACGTACATTCACCCTACAGCGCAGACCCAGCCAAGATAGCAAGCTTTCAGGGAAACGTTGACCCACAAGGCAATCAAGCAAGCCCTACGATGGCAGCAATGGTCAAAGAAATGGATGACCAACTTGGACGCCTAGTTGCAACGATAGACCGTTTGCCCAATGCTGAAGATACTGTTTTTGTGTTTTATTCAGACAATGGCGGGAATATGTATGACTATATTGATGGCAATATCCACCCTACAAATAACGCTCCGTTGCGTGGGGGTAAAGTAAGCGCTTACGAAGGTGGCGTGCGTGTGCCAGCCTTTGTCGTTTGGCCTGACGTGAGTGCAGCAAATACAGTTTCTTCTGAAGTCATTACAACTGTGGATATTTTTCCAACATTTATGGGCATGATTGAACATCCGATGCCAGAAGCTCAGGTGGTAGATGGTGTTGATATTCGTTCTGCTATAGAAGGTAATGCTTTGGCAAGAGAGTCCATCTTTTTTCACTTCCCACATGACCCGCCTATTGTAGAAGACTCATTCGCTTATTCGGGGATTCGAAAAGGCAAATGGAAGTTGCTACGGCTTTATGGTGAAGCAGGATTATTTGAAGATCGCTGGGAACTCTATGATTTAGCGTCAGATATTGGTGAACAAAATAATCTTTACTATGATGAGCCTGACATTGTTGCTGAACTAAAAGCTGATTTGCAGAACTATATGATAGATACTGGCAGTTACGAAGCAGGTGTAAATCAAAGCTTTTATAACTACGTCTGGGATGTTGGTCCGCAAGCACAAAACACATGGCTGTCGCCAGACCATTTAGATGTCTATCTTAAAGACTTTAATAGCTTAAAGCTGAGGTTGAGTAATCCGAGCAGTGCAACACAACTCAAGGTGGCGATTTCCACCTTTGATGCAAATACTTTTGATGGTGGTCAAGAAGTTACTATTCCTATTTCTGCAAATACCCCTGAGTATCAAAACTACAGTATTCCGTTGAATACTTTTGAAAATTGGGATAGCCAGAATCGTTTGAGGCAGATACGTGCCGTGCTTGATACGCCTGATGCTAGTGAAACTGCAGTTATGGAATACATTCAGCTTGTGCCCGGCAAGTCTTGGGGCTTTGGTTT
>CALGZD010000398.1 GCA_937934635.1 uncultured Deinococcales bacterium | reverse complement strand
GTACTTTAAATCAAAAAAGGTTAAGCAAGACAAAGAGACGTTTTTAGATGATGTGCCGATTCGTTTTTCGATTACGGATAAAGAAGGTAATTATCACGTGCCGTTGTTAGTGTCGCCGTGGTCGTATAGTACGTATAAAGGCAGTTGAACAAAAAACGTCTTGTCGTTGTGTAATCAAAATTTGTTTGAGTAGACATTATGAGATGTTAAGAATTAAAGGTTAAAAGTCATTTGAAGCTCATTCAAGTATTAAGCATTATATTTCCACTTAGTATACTGGTGGTATGTATTCTGCTCTTGATTGTTTTCCTTGCTAGGTTTGAATTCAACTTAACTAGGATTACCAATAACCATAAAAAGAGACTAGGACTGTTTTGTGCGATAGTTTGCTTCTTCATGCCTATTCTATCTCGTGTTCCTAGAGGTAGAGATTGGGTGATGCAATATTTTCCAAGACTGCCAGTGGCATACATGGATTTGGACTCGATTATTGGAGAACTGTTATTTTCGGTTATTCCTGGACAGCTTTTTTTTCTAGTACTTGCTGCGATGCCTTCAGTGATTGTATTCATAGGGGCTCTGAAGTCCAAGAGTATATTTTATATACCTTTAGTATGTTCATTCCTTGCAGCGGTGATTGTTTCAGCCTACCTTCATCACGATTATGACTACGATATCTACACATATAATCTGGCAGGTTTGGCTTTTATCATTTTTCCTATACAGATATCTTTTTGGACAGGTGTAGCAGGAGTTTTTGGTCTTGTTATTGAAGAGCTGTTTCTATGGATTCGATCGAGAAGTGTGTCAAAATAAATAGCAGTACGTCCTGTTGTTTCTTGTACTTATAGTCATTAAACTAATACTAATGTCTCGCTACACCCGCTATCTCCCAGTCGTCCAACAAGTCATAAAACTTTCAACCCCCGTCATGTTGACCAATCTACTCCTGACCTTGGTCAATGTAGCAGATGTCTTTATGGTGGGTAGACTCGGACCACTAGAGCTTGCCTCAGTAGGTATGGCAAGTAGCATCCGCATGTTGGTAGGCGTGAGTATCCTTATGGTCACAACAGGGGGCATGACCTTAGCAGCACAAGCAAAAGGTGCTCGCAACCCTCAAAAGCTAAGCGATGTCACACGACAAACTTTTGTCTTGATGTTGATACTCTCAGCAATACTTTCAGTAATTGGTTATTTTATTGCTGAACCTGCGCTTGTTTTTCTCAATAGTGGCGGAGATATCAGGGCAGTTGAGATGGGTACAAGCTATTTGCAGTTGCTTTTTCTCGGAACAGTTTTTTTGGCTGGAAATTTTGCCATCAGTAGCCTCATGCAAGGTGCAGGTGATACGGTCACGCCGCTTTACTTGAGCATTGCTATCAATATTTTGAATATTGCTCTCAATTTCCTCTTTATCTTTGGCTATGGTCCAGTACCTGCTTTTGGCATCGAAGGTGCAGCCATCGGCACAATTTTGTCTCGTTTCATAGGTGTTGCTATTGGTTTAAGTGTTATCTATTCAGGGCGAAATGTTCTTAAATTGATGAAAGGCACATATCTACCGAATTGGTCAATGTTTCAGGATATCCTCTCTATTGGCATACCAGCAGGTATCCAAGGTTTATTGCGAAATGCAGCGAACCTTATGCTTATAAAGATAGTGACACTAACGCCAGCAGGAACTTTTGGTGCTGCTGCGGTAGCCATTGGTTTTCAGATCGAATCTCTTGTTTTTATGCCTGGCGTGGGAATAAAAATTGCTGCGACGAGTCTGGTTGGTCAAGCGGTTGGTGCTTGGCAAATGGCAGAAGCTCGTTTAAGAGGTAATGCGAGTATTGGCTTTGCTGCTGTGATTATGGGCTTGATGGCAATTCCAATTATTGTCTTTGCAGAAGAGCTCATCCGTTTATTTGAACCTAGTGCCCATCCAGTTGTTATGTCTGCGGGTGCTGGTTATATCGTCATCAATTCACTCTTTCAGCCAGTGTTGGCACTTTCGATGATTACAGCAGGTGCATTAGCTGGTGCAGGCGATACACGTCCAGCACTCATGGGGACTTTTTGGGCAAGTTGGGTATTTCGTTTGCCCTTGGCTTACTTTTTAGCCATAACGCTTGGCTTTGGTGTCAATGGTGTTTGGTGGGCGATGGGCTTAAGCATGATTGTTTCCGCAGTGTACGTGATGGTACGTTGGACGAGTGGTAAATGGCGAGATGTTGCCCTTAAGAAAACCGATGTGTACAGGTTTCACCTGAAACATTTAGACCCTCTGGTGCAGCAACGTTTCTTAGAAGAAGTCCGTACACCCATGATGGCACAGCTAGATGTACAAGAAACAGTGGATGCTGAACGTGTGCATTACCAGACCAATAAGGAAAATGTGTTTGTTCACTTTAGCAAAAATGGGTACAATCTTGAAGCAGTAAAAATAGCCTAAGAAATATAGTAAAATAAGTCTTGTAGAATTAGAAAGTTCGTAGGGTGCCGTTCCACGCACCGCTTTATTGTTTTTAAAATTGTTTTTGAATTCTAAACTCTAAAAGCGGTGGGCAAAGCACCACCCTACAAAAATCGATTTGCCTTAAAAAATATGGTAGGATGTAAGCTGTGGAATTAGAAAGTGCCTTACGACCAAGAAGCTTAGATGATTATGTTGGTCAGGCTGCCTTAAAAGAAAAATTAACTGTTTACCTCGAAGCTGCGAAAAATCGTAAAGAAGCCCTTGATCATGTCTTGCTTTACGGTCCGCCAGGGCTTGGTAAAACGACTTTGGCACATATTATTGCCTATGAATTAGGTGTTGGTATTCGTGTGACTAGTGGTCCAGCAATTGAAAAACCTGGGGACTTAGCAGCGATTCTCACCAATGCGCTTGATGAAGGTGATGTGCTCTTTATAGATGAAATCCATCGTCTAGGACGTGTGGCAGAAGAGCACCTTTACCCTGCTATGGAAGATTTCAAAATTGACATCATCTTAGGACAAGGTCCAGCAGCAAGAACGATTCGTTTAGAACTACCACGCTTTACCTTAGTTGGTGCTACGACTAGACCTGGCTTAATTACAGGTCCGATGCGTAGCCGCTTTGGCATCATTGAACACTTGGAATATTACACTGACGAAGAGTTAGCTAGCGGTGTCTTGCGAGATGCTCAATTACAAGACTTTACATTAGACCCAGAAGCAGCTTTGGAAATTGGACGTCGGGCCAGAGGCACGATGAGAATTGCCAAACGGCTACTGCGCCGTGTGAGAGACTTTGCAGAGGTTGGTGGTGATGATGGCATTGGTTTAGAACGTGCTAGAAGCGCCCTCAATAACCTTGAAATTGACAGTCTTGGGCTAGATGCCAGAGACAGAACTATTTTAGAAACAATGATTGAAAAGTTTGCAGGCGGTCCTGTTGGTCTGGATACCTTAGCAACAGCAGTTGGTGAAGATGCAGGCACAATCGAAGAAGTCTATGAACCTTTCCTAATTCAAAAGGGCTTCATTCAGCGCACTGCTAGAGGACGCATTGCTACTTCCAATGCGTATGAGCATTTAGGTTATGCTGCTGGTGGAAGTAGTGACCAATCAAGTTTGTTCGACTAAACATTCACCTATATATTTTCTATACATTTTCTATACATTTTCTACATACTTAAGGACACCGTATGCCTCATATCTCTGTTAATGACCAAGACCTTTACTATGAAATAACAGGTGAGGAAAATGCTGAAGATGTTAGAGAGATACTAGTATGTGTCAATGGGCTAACTTTAGATACAAGGTCTTGGCGACCTTTGAGCAAACATCTTAAAGATCACTATAAAATAGTTAGCTATGATTGCCGTGGACAGGGTCAGAGTACTAAGCCAGACGAAGTTTATACACCCGAACAGCACAGAGATGATTTAATTGCTTTGCTTGATGCTTTGGGGATTCAGCAGTGTCATTTAGTTGGTTTGAGCAATGGTGGTCTCGTATCCATGTTGGTAGCAGGGGAGATGGGGCACGAGCGTATTTTGAGTGTGAGTGCTATTGATTCCTTTCTTGGTGTAGATATTATGTTTAAAAATATTCTTGCTAGTTGGCGTCAGGCAACAGCAGTTGGTGGCAATGAGCACAAGTTCGATGTTGCTTTGCCGTGGGTCTGGAGTTACGGCTATTTGAATGAACACAGTGCCAAAGTGTTGGCGAATCGTGAACATGTTATAGGTACACCTACACAACCCCAACTGAATCTCATTGATGGTTTGATGGACTATACGGGGAGCGCTAAAAAAAGTTTACGAGCTTATCAAGGTCCTACCTTAGCGATGGTTGGACAAGATGATTTGCTGACGCCCCTGCGCTATAGTCATGAGATTGTAGAGTGGGCAAGGTTTGGCATGTTGATAACGGTTGACCATGCAGGGCATATATCAACGATTGAACAACCCGCAGCGGTTGCAAAAATGCTTCATGGCTTTATCAAGCGTCGAGAAGAATTTATGACACCTCTATGGAGTGACACAGAAGAGTGATGAAAATACATCGCATACTGCTCGAATAAGTACTGCTTGAATAAAGACCGATAGCCAATCCAAAATAGGTTCTTGAGATGCATTGTCCAAAGACATAAAATTTGCTATGTCCTCTTTTGAAAAAACCTTTAAGAAAACACCGCAAAACTCAGTTGCAAGAATTCCAAAACGTGGTGTCTATGATAAGCAAGAAGTCTATGACATTTTAGACGCAGCACTTATTTGTACAGTTTCCTTTGTGGTTGATGGTCAACCTTTTGCTATTCCGACTATTCATGCAAGACATGACGATAGGCTTTTGCTACACGGCTCATCAAAATCACGCCTGATGATGCACGCTGCTGAAGGTCATGACTTGTGTGTGTCTGTAACGCATCTTGATGGATTAGTGCTTGCCCGTTCTTCTTTTCACCACTCGATGAACTACCGCTCGGCGGTGGTT
>CALGZD010000397.1 GCA_937934635.1 uncultured Deinococcales bacterium | reverse complement strand
AGACATACCAAAAAATGGCTTTAGCCAACATGGTCTAAAAATAGGACCAAGCTTCAAAAGCTATAGCTTATTTGACCCTCCTGCTGCTCAAGCCACCGATATCGCTGAAGCCGATTCAGAATTGCAGTTTAAAGTGGGGATGCTCATTCGCAACTTTAGAGTGCGTGGACACATCATTGCTGATTTAGACCCCCTCAAACTTACCCAAAACCCTGTACCTGAAGAACTAGCCTTAGACTTTTATGGTTTTACACAAGCGGACCTAGCCCGAACTATTCGTTCAGGCACAATGGCAGGCAAAACACTGCAAGAAGCCTACGACCGCCTCAAAGAAACCTATTGCCGAAGCATTGGTGTGCAATTCATGCACATTGATGACTTTGAACCACGCCAGTGGCTCAGAAATGAGATGGAAGAAAGCCTTAACAGAATCAATCTGACCCATGACGAGCAAATCAGAATTCTGGAGAAGCTTACTGAAGCTGTTACTTTCGAAGAATTTATTCAGAACAAATATGTAGGTGTCAAAAGCTTTTCACTGACAGGTGGTGAAAGCCTCATCCCTCTATTAGATTTAGCGGTGCAACATGGCGCAGAGCAAGGTGTTAAAGAAGTAGTTTTTGGCATGGCACACCGTGGTCGCTTGAATGTACTTGCAAATATTTGTGGCAAACCTGAAAGACAAATCTTTAGAGAATTTGACGATGCCGATGCAGAAAGCAACATTGGTCGAGGCGATGTGAAATACCACATGGGGTATTCCAACGATATTGTGACCAAACACGGTAAAGAAGTCCATATATCGCTTTGTTTTAACCCAAGTCACCTCGAATATGTCAATCCTGTAGTTATGGGCAGAGTGCGTGCTAAACAAGACCGCATGGATGACCAAAACCGTGAAGCCGTCTTAGGTGTACTTATTCATGGTGATGCTGCCTTCATTGGCGAAGGGGTTGTGCAAGAAAGCCTCAACATGAGTGAGCTAGAGGCTTACAAAGTTGGCGGTATGTTGCATGTTGTTCTGAACAACCAAATTGGCTTTACCACAGGACCACAACAGGGGCGTTCTAGCCACTACGCAACAGATATCGCTAAAATGCTGCAAAGTCCAATCTTCCATGTAAACGGTGAAGATCCTGAAGCTGTGGCTAAAGTTATCAAACTAGCTATGGACTTTAGACATAAGTTCAAGCGTGATGTTGTTATCGACCTATACTGCTACCGTAAATTTGGTCATAACGAAAGTGATGAGCCTGCCTTTACCCAGCCCGTCATGTACAACACCATCAAAAAGCAAAAGAGCGTACAGGACGGCTATATGGAAAGGCTCGAGCTCATCGGTCAAATCACCCACGACGAAGCTATAGCAATCGAGCTAGAGAAAAAAGAGCGTCTTGAAGCAGAACTAACTGCGGCCAGAGCACCCAATTACCAACTCACTTTCCAAGCCTACGAAGGCATCTGGAAAGGGTATACAGGGGGTGCAGACGCCAAAACACCAGAAGTTGCTACTGCTGTAGAAATGGCAACGCTGAACCTACTAGGACAACGGCTTGTACACATTCCTGATAGCTTTAATGCCAACAACAAAATCAAACGCTTGATGGGTCAACGTGCAGAAATGTACCAAGGTGAACGTTCACTTGATTGGGGCGCTGCCGAGGCACTCGCCTTTGCCAGTCTTGCTAATGAACAACACCGCATCCGCATGACAGGACAAGACGTTGAGCGAGGCACCTTTAGCCATCGCCATGCTGTCTTGCGAGATGCCACTACAAGTGAACGTCATATGCCTTTACAACATCTCTACAGCGAACAAGCTTCTGTAGAAATCCATAACAGTAGCCTTTCAGAAAATAGTGTTCTAGGTTTTGAATACGGCTATAGCCTAGATTGGCCAGAAGGTATAACCATTTGGGAAGCACAGTTTGGTGATTTTGCAAATTCTGCCCAAGTTATTTTTGATCAATTTATTTCTAGCGGTGAAGATAAGTGGCGTCGCCTAAGTGCTTTAGTCATGTTGTTACCTCACGGTTTTGAAGGCGCAGGTCCAGAACACTCATCCGCTAGATTAGAGCGTTTCTTAATGCTCTGTGCTGAAGATAACATGCAAGTCATGAACCTTAGTACACCTGCAAACTACTTTCATGCACTCAGACGTCAAGTAAAACGACCATGGCGCAAACCTTTAATTGTCATGTCACCCAAAAGCTTATTGCGCTTGCCTGAAGCTAGCTCTCCTCTATCTGACTTAGCAACTGGTGAATTTCAGAAAGTTATCGCAGATAGTAATTCTGTAGATAAAAGCAAGACAACAAGAATCTTACTCTGTAGTGGCAAAGTCTATTATGAACTTGTTGCAAAACGAGACGCTGAAGCCCGTGATGACATTGCCATCATTAGGCTCGAGCAGCTCTACCCTCTTCCAACTGAAGACATTAAGCTTGCACTTAGTGGCTATGATAGCCAAACACCCGTCTACTGGGTACAAGAAGAACCAAAAAACATGGGCGCATGGTTCTATATGCGTGTAAATTTC
>CALGZD010000396.1 GCA_937934635.1 uncultured Deinococcales bacterium | reverse complement strand
AAGCTCTAAATATGCGTAAGGTCATAATTAGCGATTCTTTATATAAGACAAAAACCCCTAAATGTGAACCTATCAAAAACACTGTCAGTGACGCTAATACAGAAACTTTTCAGGATAAAAATATTGTTTTTTCAGGGGGTGGTGTTCATGCCTAAAGAGTTCAAAGTCTGGCAAGTTTGTAGCTGCGGAAAATCAGCAATAGCCAAACATCCACATGATGCAAATGACACATGGTGTTTGTGGTGCTGTCAGAGATTGCAGCCTGTACCCAATGCAGTTTTACAACGTACCAAACCCGATGACAGCTATAGAGAACTTTTAGGGGCATATGCTGCGAAGCTTTTAGAGCAGTGGGAAGTGGCAGCATGACCAACATCAACCACTATTCTTGCAAGTGTGGAGAGACAGCATTCAAAGCTGTGAGTGTCACAGTATGCAACTGTTACTACTGCCACAGTGCAGTATTGAGAATTAACACGGAGCAACTGCAGCCCACCGTCAAAGGTCAGACAGTGGAGGACGTGGCTCGAGCCTTAGCAATAGCCAAAGTAGAACGGAGAATGAGGATAGCTTGAAACCGAAAAAATACAAATGTAATACCTGTAAAAACACAATCACTTTAAACATCACGGCAAAAGCAACATGCTTAAAATGCGCTTGCAAAATGGCAGTAGTTGAACAAAAGCAACCCCTACCCCTTGAATCTATGAACGTCCCTCATGAAGAAATCCCAAGACTCACCAAAGAGAGAACCCACAGACACCTGTAACGCCCGATTGAAACAGAGTGAGGGCTATTGCTCAATTCCAGCAGGCTTTAGAACAGGTCATGAAGGTTTTGGACGCTGCTACCTTCACGGTGGTGTATCAGGTACATACAAACATGGCAAACGTTCAAAAGTTCAGGCTCAAAAAAATGAGCAGTTTAGGCTGGATTATCCAGACTATACGAACACATACAAAGTGCGTAGCTTAAGAGCCCCTTTGTCATATCTGGAACGGTACGACAGGGTAACAACTAGCGACATGCTAGGTACATCAAAAAGAGCTAAGGCAATAATTACCTATAAAAAACAGTTCTACAAACAACGCAAAAAGGAGTTACTCAAACACATGTCAAAAGCTGAATTTGAGCAACTCAAAGAGCAGAATTGCGGAGATCTAGCCATTGCACAGCAGATAGAAAAAAATAGGGAGTGGCTCGAGCTGTTAAAGGAATGTGGCATCAAGCTATCGCCCCTTACAGATTTTCATATCGACTTGTTTTTGATGAAAGAAAAGAAAGATAGTTATCAATTTGAAAAAAGTTAACATTTGTTAACATCGTGCTTTTTTTGGTGTCCTTTTTCATAGTGGCAAAAATGTTGTCAAATGCTGTCAATTTGAAAATGTATTCATTTGTATTCATTTAGCAAACTAGATGACTCACAACTGACAATGAAGTGACAAAGCTATTTTTTCTCTTGATATAACTCGGACAGTTGTTTCACCCATTTTTGAAAACAAAAACAGGCGATAGCTGCAATGTAATTTTTTGGTGACTCAATCACTCACAGGTGATTTAAGAG
Source organism: uncultured Deinococcales bacterium (assembly GCA_937934635.1). The sequence continues at coordinate 3,128 of CALGZD010000396.1, read as the reverse complement.
TCTGAAAATTTCAAAACTAAGTATGTGGAGTATTTGCAGCTAAAGAGTGTTTGAAGCTGGCAAACAGTTACAGGTACAGCACTGTGTATACTTTCACGCATACTTTGCATAATATCCTCTTACATATGAAACAGTATGTAAATGTGATACAATAATCCTATGACCACACTAGCCACACTCAACACTGATAATGTGCTTGCAAAAGTTCAAGCCATTGAAAATATCACCGACAACAAAAAACTTAGAGTGTCACTAGCTGATGCTGTGAACAAACAAGACATTGAATCAATCACGGCACACATGATTGACTTTCTAAACCGTGAGCAATCTAGTGAAGGACTCACAGAGAACACGCAACAGAATTACATCACAGCAGCTAGCCAATATTTGAGTTACTGCTTTGACAATGGCGTGAATGTTTTAAGACCTACACCGAGACAAGCACAGAACTATAAGAAGCATCTGGCACAAGGTGTTGAAGTTCAGACCACAAGACGCACAAGCAAAAGAATTGATGGCAAAGTCAAAAAGATTACCGTTGATTGGTATTACGGTTTTGATGCTGAGGGAAAACGAGTTAAGTTACCACTACCCACAGAAACACGAACGCTTTCACCTAGTAGCATCAATAGAAACTTAGGTGTAGCAAAAAGTTTGCATCGTGCCATTATCAGCATCTACTTAGCTGATGAAGAAAACAAAGAAGCAGTTAGCAATCCTTTTGACTTGGTTAAAAACGTTAAAGCAAGACCAGCCGACAAAGAAGCAGCTTACAGTGATGAAGATAGAGAGCTTTTGCTGGCTCGAGCCACAGGTGATATGAAGCTAATAATTGCTTTGTGTGGTTATGGTGGTTTACGTGTAAGCGAAGCTTTGACACTGGCATGGGCTACCGTTGATTTATCAGGCGATACACTAACCATCACAGAGAAGCACAGCAAAAACAAAACTGAGGGAACGATAGTGCTAGTTCCTGAGTTAAAAGAGATCCTCAGCAAACAGAAAAACAAAACAGGCAATGTGATTAAAAAGCAGCTAACCAGATTCAACGTGTATCAAAAGCTCAAAACTATCTGCAAGCAATGCGGTGTTAGATTCAAAGGTATTCACGGATTAAGACATGCTTTTTTGCAGAACACGCTAGACAGTACACACAGCCGTGAAGTGACTATGGTGCAAGGTAGGCACAAAAGCTACAGCAGTAGTGAGCGGTACGCACAAACAGGGGTACAGGATGTTAAACGGATTCTTTTGGGGGATGGGTGAGGCTCGAGCCGTGGCTTAAACATTCACTCATCATTAAGTGACACCAAATACGGTATCATAAAATATGAGCAGAAAAGACAAGTTAATAGCGAAGCTTTTAGCACTACCTAAAGACATGTCTTTTTCAGATGTTCAAAAAATATTAGAGTGGCACGGTTACGAATTAAATAGGGTCAAAGGAAGTCACCACATGTTTACAAAGACAGATTTTGATCCAGTGGTAATACCTGTCCACAACAAGAGTGTAAAGATTGATTACCTAAAGAAGATAATCAAGGCTATACCGTTGGAGGATGCTAATGACTAAAGATTTAGAATATTACTTGAAGCTAAAATATCCTTTGACCATTAAAGAGATGGAACATTCTGACGGTGGTTATTATGCTCATTACTATGACTTTGGACAAGCCTGCGCTCATGGTGATGGTGCAACTATTGAGGAAGCTATAGCAGAGGCGGACATAAGTAAAGAGCTTGTTTTAGAGCATTTACTTGAAAATAATTTACCTGTGCCTGAACCAGATAGCAGTGCAGCCTACTCAGGCAAATTTACTGCACGTGTGCCTAGAACATTGCACCGACAATTAGCAGAAGAGGCAGAGAGAGAAAATACAAGTTTGAATATGCTTGTCGTAAATCTGCTTTCACAAGGTTTGCAAAAACAGAGTAAGGCTCGATCCACGTCATAGTTTTATCCAACTGCCCAATTTGGACACAAGCCCCTCTACCCTATTCAATAATCTTTCAGAGTTGCATTGTTACCATCCACAATGCAATCAATACTTGAAAAACCTCTACAGCAGAAACAACAAAGCAAAAAGCCATACGTAGCACCTAAGCTTGAATATTTGGGTGAATGGGAAGCTGAGTTTAAACTTCCATTTGTTCCAGAAAATATTGATGTAGCTATTAAAGATTCTCAAAACTCAAACAATCATCACGCCTGATTTTCTCAGTTAGGCGTGTTTTCTTCTTTGGCACATCCTCAAAAAAGAGCCTGGCCGCTTTTGCTGATTTACTTTTAAATGGTTTGGTTTTTGGTTTGGTGATGAAGCCGAGGGGGATTTGTTTACTCATGGACTGCCCTCTGGCTCGAGCCCTGCTAGTGTCCTGATAGGCTCGAGCCGTATGCATCTATTTGGAAATACCGTCTAGGGTATATGTAAGCACCTACAGCATAGCATAAATACGTAAATACAAATTTACCTAAACACGTAAATACATAAATATAGAGCGCTGTAAATATACCCACACACCTGTTTGTATTTGTGATATTTTCTGATTATGTCTAAAGTTATCGCCTTACTCAATCGCAAAGGTGGAAGCGTAAAAAGTACCTCTAGTGCTTATATAGCGCAATGCTTGCATACACAGGGGCATAACGTGGCTTGTGTTGATTACGACCCAGAACAGAGTCTTATGCGCTGGCACAATACAGGAAACCTACCTTTTGATGTGATTGAGGGAAATCTGGACGATCTAGCCGAACAAGTCACAGCGCTTAAATCTGATTATGATTTCTTAGTGTTAGATACACCCCCAAACGATAAGAGCGTTATCATGGAGTGTGCAACCGTTGCAGATGAATGTATTGTGCCTGTCAATCCTACTGCTATGGATTCAGGCAGATTACTAACTACACTCAAGTCTATTGGTGCGATTGAGAAAGTCAGAAAACAGCCTTTAACAAGTGTGGTGATAGCAAGAGCTAAGACTAATACGAACATTTTGCAGGAAGTCAGAGACATGCTGAATGAGCGTAATATTCCTATTTGCGACCAGACTATTAAGGACTCAGTACGTTATCAAGGTAACGCTACACCGACTTATCTGGATGAATACACCAACGTTTTAAAAGAGAT
>CALGZD010000395.1 GCA_937934635.1 uncultured Deinococcales bacterium | reverse complement strand
ACAGTCACAATGCCATCGTCAATTTCTTGCCATAGCATCTTGAGAGACGCATCAACTTTTCCTGCTACATCTGCAATTGGAATCATTTCAGCCTCGGCGTCACGACGTAGTTTGAATTCACTGCCACCTTCTTTGATAGAGCGACTACTGATAGTCACACGAACAGGTATACCTATCAAGTCAGCATCATTGAACTTAACACCTGGGCTGATGTCACGATCATCGAAAAGAACCTCGACACCATTAGCTTTTAGCTCCTCATAAACCGCCTCAGCTTGTTCTAGAATGCTTGGGTCTTTTTTATGCGGTAAGACGACTAGGTGAACATGATAAGGCGCAACACTAATAGGCCAGATTAAGCCTTTTTCGTCATGATGTTCTTCGGCTGTACAAGCAAGCAAGCGACCTACCCCCATGCCGTAAGAGCCCATGATAATTGGTTGTTGACGACCATTGTTATCCAAGAATTGTGCGCCAATCGCAGCACTGTACTTTGTACCTAGTTTGAAGATGTTACCCACTTCGACACCACGAGTGCTTTTTAGGCTGTTACCGCAGTTGACGCAAGCATCACCCTCTTGTGCTGAGGCAATGTCTGTTACTAAAGTAGCTTCAAAGTCACGACCGTAGTTACAGTTGATATAGTGGTAGCCAGCTTCGTTTGCACCAGCTACAAGGTTAGAAGAGTCTGGTACAAGGTCATCCACAATAATCTGGATATCTTCTGCTGTTATGCCAACAGGTGAAGCGTAGCCAGCAACACCACCAATAGCTTCGATTTCTGCAACGGTTGCAGGGCGCATACTTTTAGCGCCAGCAGCATTGGACAATTTTGTTTCGTTTACTTCCATGTCACCACGGACTACAGCAAAGATGAATTGTTCAAAATCGTCTTTGCCATCTTCAGTAGGAATGGTTGCCATCATAAACACAGCTTTAGAGGTTTTTGACTTAGGAACATCTAGTAGTTCCGCTAGTGCAGCAATGGTATTGGTATCTGGCGTAGCCACTTTTTCCATTGGCTTAGCTTCTTCGGTTTCAGCTTGCGGCTTTTTGAAAGCAGCAACTTGTTGATTATCAGCAAAGCCACAACTATCACACAGTAGCAAGGTATCTTCACCAATATCAGTGAGGTACATGTATTCGTGGGCTTGACTACCGCCCATCATACCTGTATCTGACCCTACAGCGATGCTAGGTAGCAGGCAGCGATTAAAGATATTGAAGTAGGCTTGATAGTGAGCACGGTATTGCTTATCTAATCCTTCTTCATCTTTGTCTAGGCTGTAGCTATCTTTCATAGTGAACTCGCGTACACGGATTAAGCCAGAGCGTGGGCGACCTTCATCGCGCCATTTGGTTTGTAGGTGGTACACCATGGCAGGAAGCTGCTTATAGGACTTAATTTCTTGTTTAGCGAGTGTGGCAACAACTTCTTCATGTGTCATGGCAAGAACCATGTCACGGTTATGTCTATCTTGAAAACGGCTCATTTCAGAACCGATTTGATACCAGCGACCTGTTTGCTGCCAGATCTCAGCAGGGTGTACAACAGGCATAGTGATTTCTTGTCCGTCAATGGCATTCATTTCGTCACGGATGATGTTTTCGATTTTGTTAATACTACGTTTGGCAAGTGGTAGGTAGCTATAGATACCAGCAGCTAACTGACGGATGTAACCAGCTCTGAGCATTAGCTCGTTGCTACTAGCATCTTTTTCACCTTCCTTGTCAGGAATGTAGGTTGTTTGGCTAAAAAGCTTACTCATTCTCATGGGATTACTCCTAGTGTTTGGTTAATTCTGCAATTAATTATGTCAGGACTGTATATCAAGCATTTGATAACAGTATTGTGAATCTTTGGTTGTTAAGAGGGGCGTTTACTTACTTACCAATATTGGAAAAACTACTTTAGGACACCCTCAAGGGGTACTTGAGGTGTGGTAAATGGATTTGTGCCAAATTGTTTAAAGTAGTTAAGCATAAGTATCCAAATTAGGTCAGTAGTATATTAGTAATATACCTATACCGCATTATGGATAAGTTTAACCTGATAGGATAGGGTTGTGAAGTCCGAAATTACCAAAGAAAAAGATACGCTGAAGGAAACGCATCTTGAGCAAAGCGCTAAAAAAAGCGCTAAAAAAAACGCTGAATATGCCGAACAAAAAGTTGCAAATGCATATATTGCTTTAGGAAGTAATTTGAATGAGCCTTTGTTACAGCTTCAAAGAGCTTATCAAGCTATTGATGAAAAAATAGGTATTGTTGCAGCATCTAGCATTTATAAAACTGCACCAGTTGGCGGTCCTGAGGGACAAGATGCTTATTTAAATGCAGTTATTGGGATTGATACGGAATTAAGTGCCCAAAAACTTCTTAGCGTTTTACACATAATCGAAGCTGAGCAAGGACGAGAGCGAAAAGTCCGCTGGGATGCACGTACGCTTGATTTAGATTTACTAGTTTACAAACAGTTAGTACTAGATACAAAGCGTTTACAATTGCCGCATCCAAGAATGATGGAAAGAGCTTTTGTGCTTGTGCCATTTTGTGAGATAGTAGATGTAGATAGACTCTGTGAACCTTGGGTACATCCAGTGAGCCAGCAAACGGCACAAGAAGCACTCAAAACCTTGGATAGCTCTGATATAGAAAAAACAGATTTTTTATGGAATTAAGAACTATCAAGCCTAAGTGTTACTAAAACCTAAGTGCTACTAAAGCCATAGAGCACGATGACTAAGAAAGCAAGTACGAGTGAAAAGTCAATAGCGTAGCCTCGCCATATTTTTGTTAATTTCCCTAGCTGCATAGGTACTACACTTGGTTCTACACCTGAGCGTTTGTTTCTTCTTTTTAGTGCAATTGATGTTTTTAGTGTAGAGTCTTCGACAGGCGTAAAAGTAGCAAGTGCTTTGTCGACACGGTTTTCGACTTTTACGAAACAGCCTTTGTCATCATCCACAATTAGGTTAGTACGGTGCAAAGGATCTACAAGGGCATCGAGGATGTCTTTGTCTTCAACCTCTTCACCCTTTGCAAGGATTCTTTTGAGGTTTAGCTCGTTGGCTCGAGCCAACTTAATTGCCATCGCCGTGATTGAGTTGT
>CALGZD010000394.1 GCA_937934635.1 uncultured Deinococcales bacterium | reverse complement strand
TCGCCTATTTGTGGTCCAGCTCGAGCCTCAATCCTAACTGGTCGTTATCTCTCTAGCAATGGAGCATCCACCAACTTCGCACCCCTACGTGTCGACGAACTCAACATAGGTGACTACCTCAACCCTTTAGGTATGCGAACTGTGCTCACAGGTAAAACCCACTTAGTGCCTTATATAAAAGATATGGATAGACTAGGCATTTCAGAAGAGCAACGTCGCTACATTGGTGAAGGTGGTCTTGAAGCTGAGCTTCGTGATGATGGCTTACATCCAAATAATGAACGTAGCAAAAACTATCACTACAATGTCTGGCTTCGTGAACAGGGCTATGAAGGCGATAATCCTTGGCATACCCATGCGAACAGCAGTGTTGATGATGCTGGAAATGTCTATGATGGTTGGTTTTTAGAAGGTGCAAAATACCCTGCAAATATAAAAGAAGAACACTCCGAGACGCCCTATACCGTGATGCGGGCAATGGAGTTTATGCAAGAGGCTGGTGATGCACAACCGTGGTGCTTACACTTGAGTTTGATAAAACCTCACTGGCCAATCGTTGCGCCTGTGCCTTACAACGATATGTATAACAAAGAAGACTTTATTCCTGTCAATAAATCAGAGTCTGAAAAAGAAAGTATCCATCCTATATTTCAAGCCTTTATGGAACACAAAGATAGTTTGAGTTATGCAGATGACACGATAAGAGAACATGCCCTGCCAGCCTACATGGGTTTAATAAAGCAAATTGATGACCAGATGGGTGTGCTCTTTAAGTTCATGGAAGAACAAGCTTTGATGGATAACACCATGATTGTTTTTACCAGTGACCATGGTGATTATTTTGGTGACCATCACTTAGGGGAAAAAGACTTCTTTCATGACTGCTCTGCGAGAGTGCCATTGATTATTTATGACCCAAGCGAAGAGGCAGATGCAACACGTGGCACAGTTGAAGGTCGTCCTGTTGAGCTGATTGATTTGATTCCAACTTTTGTCGATGTTGCTGCTGGTAAATATCTGACTAGAGATGACAATATCAGACTAGATGGTTTATCACTACTTCCTTTACTACACAATAAAGATGTCAAGTGGAAAGACTACGCAGTGTGCGAAGTTGATTTTGGAGACCGTCGAGGTCCTAGAGCTATGGGGCTACCTTCACATGAATGTTGGTCGGTGATGTTGGCTGATGAGCGTTACAAATATATAGCCTTTCATAATATGCGTCCTATGCTTTTTGATTTAGTGAATGACCCTAAAGAGCTTAATGACCTTGGTGAACATCCTGATTATGCTGAGGTCAGGAATGATTATAAAGATAAGCTTTTGAACTGGTTTATCAGTGGACGTTGGCGCACAACCATGGATGATGCTGATTTAGAAAGAGTGGGTCTTGGTGTGAACCGAGAGAAAAAAGGTGTCATTATCGGCTACTGGGATGAAGCAGATTTACCTGAGGAAATTCAGGAGCACAGAAGGAATAAAGTTTGATGACGGCTAAAGAAAAACTTCAGGAACACTCTAATGAGTTTCGAAAAGAAGTCATTACAGTTGTTCCAAAAATCCATGTTGCAGTAGGTTACGCTTCTTCAAATAGCATCATGATTGAAGGTGATACAAGTCTAATCATTGTTGACACCACTGAATCACTGCAAGCAGCAGAGAATGTTTTGGCAGAGTTTAGAAAGCTGTCAAACAAGCCTATCAAGACTATTTTTTTAACCCACTCGCATCGTGATCATGTTAGTGGTGCAAGTGTATTTGCTCAAGAAAACAATCCAAAAATTTATTCCAGAGCGTTTTCTGCTGATGTTCTTGGACCAAAAGGTATTGCTAACATTCAGAGGTTGAGAGCAAAGCGGCAGTTTGGCATAGGTTTGAGTCAGGAAGAAAATATCAACCTTGGTTTAGGACCGAGTAATCGTCCGCTTAAAGGCTTGGGGCAGGGTGTTTTGGAAGCAACTGATGTGGTTACTGAAGATGGGATGGTCTTGGAGGTGGATGGGGTGCGGCTCGAGCTCCACTTTGCCCCAGGCGAAACCGATGACACCATGATTATCTATCTACCCGAACAAAACATTTTAATTGGTGCAGATAACTACTACAAGTCTTTCCCAAATCTCTATCCTGTCCGTGGTGGACCTTACCGAGATATAGCCACTTGGGTTGCCAGTTTAGATAAGATGATTGCTTTTGAAGCTGAATATTTGATACCAGGGCACAGCCGTCCTTTGTCAGGCAAAGCACATGTGCAAGACATCCTCACCAATTATAGAAATGCTCTTGCCTATGTTCTAGAAGAAACCTTAAAAGGGATTGATGCAGGTAAAACACCAGACCAATTGGTAGAGGATATACAGTTACCTGAAGAACTTGCTTCACTTGAGTATTTACAAGAATTTTATGGAACAGTTGAATGGTCTATCCGTTCTATATTTACAGGTTACTTAGGCTGGTTTGACGGTAACCCAAGTCAGCTTTTTCAACCCACGATGCAGGAAGATGCTCAGGGGCTAGCCGACTTAGCAGGAGGTATAGAGAACTTAGAGGTTGCGCTTGAGGAAAATATTCAGAAGCAGAACTATCCTTGGGCACTGAAACTTGTGGATGCATTGATTCAGTTAAATGTTAAAGGTGCAAAAGCCAAAAAAGCTATAATTCTACGAAGCTTTGCAGAAAAACAGCTTAACGCAACAGCTAGAAATTATTTCTTGTCTTATACAAAGGAACTTGAGGAGATGAGCTGATGCACTGGATATTCAGCACAATTTTTACAATTATTGCGTTAGCATCAGCCGATATATTAATCAAGCTTACCGCAGGTAAAATTTCAAACAGCTTGGCACTCTTGCTCTATGGCTGCTGTACCTTTCTAGCTGGCTTTGGTTGGGTACTAATCCAACTCTATAAAAAACAGCCAATGTTTGCCCAACCTTCTGGCATTATCACTGGGCTTGGCGTAGGTATTGCCTTCGCTTGCGTAACCTTTGGGCTCTATGCAACTTTTGCCCAATTACCAGTTTCGATTGCTTCACCGCTCATACGGGTTTGTGCAATTGTCGTCATTAGCCTCGTTGGTATTTTTGTTTTCAACGAGAAAACTTCACCAATTTATTTTATGGGCATGACACTTACCCTAACAGGCTTAGTACTACTTGTCATCCATACCCTTAATACTCAGAACACCTAAGATTTATAACATTCAGAACTCTTGAAAGGAGTCACATTATGTCATCCACACTACCATCCATAGAAAGTATTGGTCACGATATAGTATTCAGAGTTAAACGTTTAAG
>CALGZD010000393.1 GCA_937934635.1 uncultured Deinococcales bacterium | reverse complement strand
CATATTGTAGAAAATGTTCTGCAAGAAGCTTCTAAAGAGGGAAACCTTGCACCATTTGAAGAATTCCTAGCGTTGCTTTGTCAACCGTATAGCGAGGTTGATGGCAAAGTATTTTTTGCTAGTCCACCTCCTGAAGGTACTCCACTTTGTGTTACGTACTGTGGTACTTAGAACTGTCGTATTTAGAACTGTCGTATTTAGAACTGTAGTACTTAGAACTGTGATACTTAGAACTGTGGTACTTAGAACTATATTTTGCTAGTCCACCTCCTGAAGGTACTCCACTTTGTGTTACGTACTGTGGTACTTAGAACTGTAGTACTTAGAACTGTGGTACTTAGAACTATAGTGCTTGGTACTTAAGACCGTATTATTTAGAATTCTAGTATTTTCTACCCTAGTATTTAGGACTCTAGTATTTTCTACTCTAGTATTTAGCACCTTAGTGCTTAGGTCTTAAAAAGCTAGGTATTGAATTTTGCCATAGTCGAGGTGGCTTCATCAGCAGATAGAGGTTTAGAAAAATAGTAACCTTGTGCTGTTTGACAGCCCATAGCTTTAAGAAGCTGTAATTGCGCTTCATTTTCAACACCTTCTGCGATAACCTTTAACTTAAAATTGTTTGCAAGTGCAATGATTGTTTGAACAAGGTTTTTTTGATGTTCGAGTTTGTCCATTTCATCGACAAACGAGCGGTCAATTTTGATATAGTCTAGTGGTAGCTTTTGTAGATAACTTAAAGATGAATAGCCTGTTCCGAAGTCGTCAATAGCAATGCTAACGTCAAGTTTGCGTAATTGATTTAAATGTTGAATGACCATATTAACATCTTGCATAATCATACTTTCCGTGACTTCTAGCTCAAGGTAGTGAGCTTCAAGATTATGATTGTTGAGTGCTTGCTGGATTTTGTGTACAAAATTATGATGTTTGAACTGAACTGAAGAAATATTTACAGCGGTTGTTACAAGCAAACCTTGCTCGTGCCAAAGTTTTGTTTGGCGACAAGCCTCGTCAACAATCCAATCTCCAAGTGGGGTTATCAAACCTGTTTCTTCGGCTATAGAGATGAACTTATCTGGTGGAATAAAACCAAGCACTGGATCTATCCATCTGATGAGTGCTTCAGAGCCTATGCACTGTCCAGTGAAGAGGTCGATTTTAGGTTGATAGTACAGTTGGAAGGTGTTGTTTTCAACGGCTGAGCGAAGGTGTGTTTCGAGCTCGAGCCTCTCTCTAGTCCTATCAGCCAATACCTGTGTAAAAGATTGCACCCTGTTTTTACCTAAAGACTTAGCCTCATACATAGCTGTGTCAGCATGTTTAACGAGTGTAGTTGTATCTTGACCATCTGTAGGATAGACACTCACACCAATACTTCCATTGATAAAAAGTGATGTTCCATCAATATGGAAAGATTTTTGTAAAACCTGTCTGTAGTCTTGGGCTATACGAATAGCATCATCTGGATTTGATAACTTATCTAGAATAATTGCAAATTCGTCACCACCCATTCGAGCTAAGGTGTCACTTTCACGAATTAAATTATGTAGTCGTGTTGCAACTTCTTGTAGAAGTAGGTCACCAGCGTCGTGTCCTAAAGTATCATTGACATTCTTGAACCCATCTAAGTCAAGAAAGAGAACTGCAAAGTGGTTGTCATAGCGTTTTGCATGGGCCAATGTTTGTTTTAAACGATCCTCGAAGAGAAAACGATTTGGTAAACCTGTAACAATGTCATGATAAGCCTGATATTCAGTTTTTTGAAGTAGTTGATGTTGGGCTAATGCTAAGGATGCTTGATTACTGACTTGTTGGACCATTTGAATATCAGTATCAGAAAATTTTTCACCATCAACATGATTAATGAGTGCCATAACACCCAGTGCTTTATTTTGATAGAGGAGTGGCGCAACGATTATTGAGCCAAAGCCGAGACTTAGGCGACGTGCTTTAACGTCTGGATGTTCTCTTTCATCATCACTATCTTTATCAAGATAGATAATTTGCTGATGTTGAATTGACCAACCTGTTAAGACATCCTTTAATTGTTCAAAAGAGAGTCGCTTAAGAGGGTTTTGTTTATGTTCGCTGGTAACGACGTGCTCTACGATTTCTTCTTCAAAATCTATTTTATAAAGAATCGCCCAATCTGCTTTCGTTGCTTCTCTGGTTGTTTCAACAACTTCCTGCATTAGTGCATCAAGATTATCTGCTCTATGTATAGATTCGCTAATACTGTGAAGTGCTTGTGTACGAGCGAGATCTGTTTTTACGTGTTCATGTAAGTGAGCATTCTCAATGGCTAGCTCGAGCTGTTCGATTACTTTTTGCATTAGTTCAAGGTCACGCTGCTCTAGCTTTCTGTCTTCACTCCTCACAAAAAGAATACCTAAAACTTCACCATCAGAACAAAAAGGTATAGCAAGTGTTGACGAAGTTTGTGATGCATGTTCTGGGCGGATATTAGGGTGGGTAGCTAGATTATCGATTAATTCTGGTTTTTTAGTTCTAACAACACGTCCTGCGATACCCTGATCTAACTTCCTAACGATTGGATCATTCTCGAGAGCAGCATCAATGGTTGGTCCACGGACAATGGTATCGTCTTTTACGAGACCTATACAGACACCTGAAAAATCAAATATAGATGCGATTTTGCTTACAACTGACTCTAAGAGCTCATCTAGCTCGAGCTTATTAATAATTGTATGTTGTAACTGCGATAGCAACTCTAATTCTTTGCCACTGCGATCTGCATCTATAAACAGTTGTTTATAGCGCTGTTCATTATCTTTTAAATTATTTTCAAGTTTAAAGCGTTGCCATAGAGCTGAAATTTGGGTGGCAAACATTTGTGCCATACCAACTGTATTTTCGTCAAATGCATCTTTTGTTTCGATATTGTCGAGGTTGAAGAGCATAACAATCTTATTGTTGTTGACAATTGGAATAGATAGAGAAGCATAGACGTCATTACTGTTGTTTGCGCCTATAAAAACATCTTGTTTTTCTTTTGCAAGTTTATGCCAATTATCATTATCAAAGTAGTCTTTGATAGTGGGTTCTGACCAATTGTCATTTTGACCAAAATCTTCAAGCTCAAAAGTAATACTAGATAAAATGTCTAATTTGAATTCTACTGCTGCAACAAACCTATAGCCTTCTTGTGTAAGTATTGCCATTGAGCCAGCTTGAACATTTGGAATGATGTCAACAGCTTTTTCTAACATAGCTTGATAAATTTGTTCATTACTATCTTTTAACAAGACATTATTCATTAAGCCATTTAACTCAGCACGAAAAGACGATTCTTGAGTTAAACGTTTTTGTTCTTTCCGCAAGTTGTTTTCAAGTTGAATACGTTCCCATAGTGCTTCAATATGTGTGGCAAAAATTTGTGCCATGCTTATGGACATTTCGCCAAAAGCATGTTTTGATGTCAGATTATCAAGGTTAAAGATAATGATAATATCATCGTTTTTGAGAATGGGTATCGATAAAGAAGAGTAGATATCATTTGTTGGTCCTGCTTTTGTAAGAACATCTATTTTATCTTGCTCTAACCGTTGCAAACTATCGTCAACATAGCTTTTAAGGATTGGTTGTGACCAATCATTTGGTGAACCAAAATCTTGAAGTTCGAATGGGACGCTAGAAAGTATCGATAAGTTAAAGCCAACTGCTGCACTATATTGGTAGTTGCCTTCTTTTGTTAAGACAGCCATAGAACCAGCTTCTGCACCAGGAATGGTGTCGACAGCCTTTTCTAGCATAGTTTGGTAAATCGCTTCATCTTGGCTTTGTGTGAAGATTTCCTGCATCAGCGAATTTAATTCTGCTCTGAAGGAGGCTTCTTGAATAAGCCTTGCTTGTTCTTCAAGTAAGTTGTTTTCTAATATCATGCGCTGCCAGATAGCACCAGAATGTGTTGCAAACATTTGAGCTATACCTTTAGCAGATTCATCAAAGGCGTTTTTTTGTTCTAAGTTATCTATATTAAATATGACTACAACTTCTTGGTCTTGAATAACAGGAATGGATAGTGCGGATTGGATTTTTGTGTTTGAACCTGCAGCAAGTATAAAGGTATCTCGCTTTTGTTCACTTAATTCTTGCCAACTTGTATCGTAATAATCTTTGATTTCAGGTTGTGCCCAAGCAGGTAATTTAAAGTCATTAATGTTGAATAAGATGCTTGAAAGAATGTTGAGGTCAAAACCTAGTGCTGCTACAAACTTATATCTATTTTTTACCTTAATGACCACCGAACCTGCTTGAGCGTTAGGAATCATAGCTATAGCTTTTTCTAACATGGTTTGGTATATCGATTCGTCGTTGCTCTGCGCTAATGTTGTAGCAATAAAGCTATTTATCTCAGACCTATAAGCCAATTCTAGCTTCAGTTTGCTTTGTTCAGATTCAAGATTTTGTTCTAATTTATAGCGTTTCCAGAGTGCTGAAAGTTGTTCGGCAAGAAGTTTTGAAAAATCTAAGGCTTCTTGACTAAAGCTGTTTCGGTTCGTGAAATTATCAAGATTGATGATGGCAATTGGTTTACCTTCATAAAAAATAGGTGTAGATAAGGTTACTTTGCGTTGACTTTGTAATTCAACGTTTTTAAGAATTGCTTGTGCTTCAGAATCAAGAGTTGAATGATCAAAGTCATAGATAAGTTTTGGTGTTGGGTGACTTGAATCTTTAAATATTTGTTGGGGGGAGAAGTTTATCTTTTTTAGAAGGTTGAAGTCATAATTATGGGCTGCAACATAGTGAAATGAATTGTCATCACTGAGAAAAAGAAGCGTTCCCCCTTCAGCTCCGTCTATAGCTTCTACTGATTTCTGAAGTACAAAAGCAAACAATTTACTTGATAATTTTTCGTTTAGCGAATACTTAATGATATCGGTTAAATTTTGATAGAAAGCTGTTTGTTCATTCAGGTTAATTGTGTTTGTAGTACCGTGATTCGCTAAAGTTATTGTAGCAAGATTTTGTTTTGTGCTGTTCTTGCCATGTATCCGTTGCTTGGCTTTGTGAATAGCTTTTCTAAGTTGTTTGTCTGTTAGCTCAGAAAGTTCAAAATAATCTTCTGCGCCTATAGAAAATAATTCGTTAAAAAATGTTTCGGGATATTCAGAATAGTTGTCGATAATGACGATAACTGGGATGTGAGGATGGTTGACAATAGTTTTTCTGAGTTGCTGGATTTGTAGTGAGGAATCAATTAGTGATGCGTCTAGTGATGTGTCTAGTGATACGTTAAAGAGCAGCGCCGAACAGTCAGTTACTGTTAGGGATGCATCCCTAATAATATGTGTATTAAATGTAGTGTGTTGGTTTTGTTGGAGATAAGTGTCCAGAGGTGTATTTGCTTCGCAGATTACTGCAAGCTCGAGCCTACCTTCATTTTCTAAAGCTACATCTAAAGCTATCTCTTGTTCTTGTGTTACTGCTTTCCCCGCTGAAAAAACCGTCACGACCGTCTCCAAAACTATAGTATAGGGATATAGTGTAGGGATATAGATGCAATCTTTGGACTGTTTACTTACGTTAATCCCAATTACACTAATGCCTATAGCTGAGCATAATCTCAAAGTTGTCACATAACTAATACTTGTTTGCTTGAATTTGCTATAAGTAAAGCATTTATATTCAAACGATTAAGTGAGACTCTAATATC
Organism: uncultured Deinococcales bacterium; assembly: GCA_937934635.1. The sequence goes on along the minus strand of CALGZD010000393.1, from coordinate 1,796 downwards.
GTTAATGTAAGTAAGCAGCTAGAAGCGTCAGGTGCTCAACCACATTCCGCTGCATAGTTGGATTTTTAAATCAGAACAGCTTATGAATTAAGCGGGATTGGAATTAGTCGACATCTTACATATATTCAGTGTTCTGCAACACCGTTCTGTAACACCGTCCTGTAACATCACTGTGATGGGCAAAGGTCTATGCTTTTTGTAGGATGATGGTAGTTTTGGGTATAGCACTTTTGTTGGTGGTTCTTTCAATTTTTTGCATCAATTCGCTTTTGAGAAAGCGAAATCAAACCGATTTTGCATTTAGTACCGTTGATGTTCTTCTTAAAAAACGTTACGACCTGATTCCGAATCTAGTCGAGATGGTTCGTGGTTACGCTGAACACGAACAAAAGTTATATGGTCATATTGCAGAAATGCGCTCGCAGGCATTTCGTGCTCGTAACACCAGTACTAATATAACAACCAGTACTAATACAACCAGTGCAAATACAAGTATGGGACAACGCTTTAATGCTGAGACTGAGATTTCTCAAGACCTTGGACAGATTTTTATCATCTCTGAGTATTATCCAGAGCTACAGGCAGATAGTCATTTTCGAAGGTTGTATATCCAACTTGTGGATATTGAAAATCAAATAGCTGCTGCACGACGCTTTTTTAACGCATCAGTCAATGAGTATAACGATGCAGTTGAAAATTTCCCAAGTAGTGTTTTTGCTAGCTTACTAGGTATGGAAGAAAAGGCTTACTTTAGGGCAGAAGTTACTGAGAGAGCAATGCCAAGATTCAGGCTAAGCTCAGATGAAGAGCCAGCATATCAACAATCATGAATATGCTTTACGATTTCTACAGTTCTGAGTTGCAACCTGTATTGATTGAGCAGGAGCGTAGTCGGAAAAGGATATTTTCCTCAATACGTTTTAATTTAATGTTTGTACTAGTTGTGGGAACTGTGTCTATACCATTTGTTGCTCCGAATGTTGCTTTGTGGTTTGGTATAGGTTTTATTAACGCAGCTATTTTGATGAGTATACTTTGTTTTATCTATATGGGTTTGACCTGTCGAGCAATTATTAAAAATCATAAGGTGGAAGTAAAGCAACATACCATCAGTAAAGTTATTCAATTTATAGACCCTAGCTTGCGTTATCGTGCTGAGGCGAGCATTTCAGGGTTAGAACTTGTGGCAAGTGGTTTTTTTGAACCAAGCACAACTGTAGATGTTGTGGGTGAAGATCTGATAGAAGGTAATGCCTTTGGAACAAAATTTCAATGTGCTGAGATTCATTTACCTCGCATGTCTAGTGAATTTAATGATGGTGAATTGCAAAGGCTGAGTGTTCGGGCTCAAGGCTTTAAAGGTCTCTTTGCAGTGATTGATTTACCAAAAAGGCTGGATTCGGTTGTTTACATTTTTCCTAATAACGCTGTTGGGCGAGTGAATCGTTTGGGAGTTGGTAGGGGTGGGCTCGAGCGCATCAAACTAGAAGACCCGATGTTTGAAAAGTATTTTAATGCCTACGGTACAGACCAACTGCAATCACGTATGATACTTACAACAAAGCTTATTGATGATATAGCGATGTTGAGAGAGCGAATGGGCTCGAGCATTATGCTAAGTATCAAACACAATAAGCTATACATAGCGGTCTCTAGCTCAAAAGATTTATTTGAACCAAACATCCACAAAAGTTACCTTAATCCTGAACATGTTCGTAACTACCTAAAAGAGCTTAATATTGTGGTGCAACTTGTCAAAGATGTGCAGGAAATTTTTGCAGCAACTCCATAAGTTA
>CALGZD010000392.1 GCA_937934635.1 uncultured Deinococcales bacterium | reverse complement strand
TACTACATTATGAATCATGTCTTCATGTTGCGAGAAAGCGATTCTTCTCTTAATGAGTCTGCAACTATAACAAGGTAATACTAAACTGAAAGAAGAAAGTCATAATCCATTAGCAGAAAAAGTTGTCATTAGAACCGAAGGACACACAAGTTACAAAGTTTCGATACATTTGCGATTATGACATTTATGATTCACTTCGGTATAATATGTAGCACTTAACTATTAAATTGCTATATGTCTAAACATCCTTTTTGGAACGGGTCTATAGCAGAACGGGTCTATAGCAGAACGGTCTATAGCAGAACTGTAAATCTTATCGAATGATGATTTTATAGGACGTGTCCTAAGAATATGAAGAGTTGTAATTGGTATGGGCAATAATAGTTTTGCTATTATTGCCCATATTTATTGCCCATATATTTATTGACCCAGTGTGATCATTTGATACCAATTCCGCTTAAATCCGCTGTAAAGTAAGGTCTAAAGGTGTTTTTAAGTAGTAGTTCAGGTAACTAGCGGAATTGGTATTAGTAGTGAGGTTATGCAGATTAGCTGTGGGGTTGCTTTTGCTATTGTCCGCTATTGTCCGCTATTGAAATCTTCATGGCTCGTGATATCAGCAATAACATCATTGAGTGTTAGTTTTATCGGTGGTGTATCTTCAATTTTAGTTGTTACTAAATCTACTTCATCAGTAACCACGATTGGGACAACTGATAATTGAATTGAGAGGCTTCTGTAAAGTGCAACAAGATCTTCACGAGACGATTCTGAAATGATTGCTCTTAGAACGCTTTCGAGTGCTTTGTGTTCTTTGCCTCGGTTACGTTGGGCTAAAGCTAAGCCGTATAAGACATCACTGTTATCTTTAAAGTTATCGAGCTTTACTAGTTCTGAAAAGATGCCTTCTGCTTCCTCACTGTTGCCCTCTCGGTACATGATGAATGCTAGTAAGACGAGGGTATCTGTATCGTTGGGATTATCTGCTAAAAGTTCTTCTAGTTGTTCACGAGCTAAAGCAATATTGTTATCTTTGTACGCTTGAAGAGCATTTTGAAAGGTGATTTCTGTAGACTCATCTTTTGTGACTTTGTCTTCATTTGGGCTTGAATCGTCTAATTCTCCTAAAATAGGTTTATGCAAGTTCATGGTATGACTGATATCTGCATATAATTTTAAGATTTTATAGTTTTCAGGAGCTAGTGTATAAGCTTTTACGATGTTTCTAAGTGATTCTTGTTCTTGATCTAGGTCATATTGAGTGAGGGCTAAACCGTAGTATAGGTTTGTACTGTCTTTTAGTGTATTGATATTTGTTAGTTCGAGAAAAGTGCTCTGGGCATCTTCACTTTTTCCAAGATAGTATTGAATAAACCCTAAGTCCAAACGTGCATTTGAATTATCTGGTTCTTTTTCAATTTTATTTGAGATGACTGACTCAGCTAGTTTTAAGTCTTCATATTCAAGTTGTTCATAAAAATTGTTTGCAAATGCAATTGACAGATTAATTAGACTGAATACTGCTGCTGCTTTGAGCAGTAAACAAAATATATGTGTGACGTAATGTTTGTGATAATGAGAATGGTTTTGTGAGGGTGGTTCAGCATGCATAAAAAGAAGCCTCAAATTAGTTCAGCCAATAAGTAGTTAAACCAGTCTAGGAATCAGATGGTAAATATATGTGAGAGAACTAGCATATACGTAGTGATTCATTTCTGTTTAGTATTTGCTTTGTGTAGGAAGATTTAGTAGCTATTCAGTATATTCAGTATCTAGAAGATCACAGGGGGCTGATTTTAATTTGGCATCGATGGAAGAAAATGGGTCATTTTTTAGCTCTTTTTGAGTCTATAAGTAGTCGATTAAGTAGTCGATTTTATGAAATTGTACGTCTCATAAAAATCATGAGAATATTTTACGGTTCACATACTTTCTTAAATAAACACTCATAAATGTGATACTTGTGTTAGACCTGATAGCTTATTTTGGTAACATTAAGCCTGTAGGTCGTAGTTGACTACAGTATGGCTACATTATTTTTTGTATTTTTCAGTTTTAATACTGTTTTAAATGTGAGTCTAATTTAAATATAAGTCTAAAGTTTTTTAGTGCAATTATTTTAGTGTAATTAATCGAAGTCAGTAAGTTTCATCACAGTTTTTGTGATTTTTTGTGAAAGTACCTAGTTTGTGAAAGTACTTTGTGAAAGTACATAGAAAGCACCTAGTATGTTTCTTGCGAAACTACAATTAAAATTCCGGTTTCAGGAGCTAAAATCAGTTCCTTTAGCGTTTGTGTTTATAACCTTAATAGCTCTGCTAAGTGGCTGTGGTTTAATTTCTCCGAAACCAATACAAACTTCAGAACCAGAATCGGTATCGTCTGATGCTCAGGTTAAAGCCAGTATCGATGTAGCTGCTATTAATCAAAATCCTGATCATGTTCAAGAAGACTTTGAACGTAATATTGCTTTACGTTTACTTTCTGTTGAAAGTGATTCACAAACTTTAAATAAAGAACATGGTTATTATTGGCTTGATGGTGTTGTTACGCGTCTATATAGAAGTGATGGTGGGCAAACTGGTGCTGTTGAAAGGCTCGAGCTCGAAAGTATCTATGATGCTGAGACGTATATCGTTACAGCACAAGCTGATTTACTAAATGGCTTTGTTGAAGGTCAACATGCCTATTTTGATGGCTTCTATGATAACTTTTCGGGCTTTTACGCACTGCGTAGTCGAGATGTAGCCGAAATGCTCGAGCACAGTATTGATAGATTCTCATTAACTGAAGCCACGCATCAAAGTTATGACTTTGGCAAGGTTGTCAAGTTTAACAAAAGAAAACAAACGATTACTACTGCAAAAAATCAAGACTTCATTTTAGATAAACAAACAAACTTTTTTGATGCTTATGCTAAGCAGGAATTGACAAAAAATGCTTTTTGGCGTGCCCTTAGCGAAGATGACACAGTTTTTACTAAGTCTAAAAAGAGTGAAGATGGCACGCAAGTAAGTACGGTTTGGCTTATTGATAAACAAGTACAGCAAAATGCACTCGTAGGTGTTATTAAAGCTAGTGATAGTTCTAAAACAGACCTTGTGCTTTCAACAGAAATGTGGACGCTAAATAGTAGTGGTAAGGCTCGTTCTCAAAGTGCTGAAGTTTCATTGAAGTTATCAAGGAAATCTCAGATTTTTTCCTATGGGGAAGAGCAAAGTCAAAGTATCCTCAAATCTGGTCAGATGATTGTGGTCGAAGGTAAGCAGAAAAATCACATACTTGAGGTGGAAAACTTATATCTAAAGGAAAAACAGCAGTTGCCTGTTTATGCTTTTGGTGTAGTGAATGCTTATCACCAAGGCAATAAGACTGTAGATTTGACTTTGGAATGGATGTTTGGGGTAGAACCATCAACAGAACTTGAAGTCTCTTTAAATGCATTAACTGAAATTTCTGAGATAGAAGATGAAACTGAACTAAGCTCAGAGGAGTTTTGGCATTTGTTATCGCTCAATGACACGATTGAGGTTGAAGGGCAGATGTTTGGAGACAGCTTGTATGCAAGCCGTCTATTGCTAAGAAATAAACAGATAGAGCAACAGAGTTTCAGTGGAACGGTTAGTTCGATTGAAAATGGGCGAGTGTTGTTGCGTTTATATAATTATATTGAAGATGCACCAAGCTTTTCACTTGATGCTGAAAATTCTACACTATTTGCTCTAAGCCAAGGTGTTATTGAAATTGAACTTTTGGATAATGTTGAGATTCAGGAAATGCATGGCTCAGAAAGCATAATTGCTGATGAATTTTTGCGTAGACTTGAAGCAAAAGATCAGATTACAGTTAGTGGCTATTTTGATAATGATGTTTTCATTGCAAAACACATTGAATTTGAAGATAAGAAGACAACACCATTTATTTTTGGTGAAATTGAAGCTGTCAATGTTGCCAAAAGGCATCTTACGCTAAAGGGGCAAGATTTAGCAGTGCTCCTAACTGAGGAAACGATAGTAGAACATCCAATGCTTGATAATGTCTCAATTGAAAACATCTGGAATGAGCTACGTATTGGAGACTCTATCGATGCTGAGGGTAGTTATGAAAATAGCAATTTCATTGCTAGTAAGGTTTTCTTAAATCCTAAGTCTTTTGGACCAACGCATGTTCCTGAAAAGAAAGAGAATTTTAATTTTTTTGATTGGCTGATTAATTAGCTTTCTGCTTAGTAACCAATTAGTTACTAATTATTTACCAAGTTGCTTCCAAGACACCTAACCAGTTTTTGTAAGCAATCAATTCAATACTTTCCCTATCAAAACCAGCGTTTGCAAAAGCTTCGAGTAATTTAGGCAGTGCAGTAACATCAGTTAAATCATGGGGCATATTTGCGCCATCAAAGTCTGAACCAAGCGCAACGTGTTCTATGCCAATGCGCTCAGCGATATAAGTCGCATGTCGAACAATTTCAGTAAGTGACGTTTGTTTTGTACTGCGTCCATCTTCTCGCAAAAATCCAATATGGTAATTGACGCCAACTAGACCGTTAGAAGCTTTGATGGCATCTAGCTGTTTGTCGCTAAGATTTCTTGGACTGTTGCACAGTGTCCATGCTGCGCTGTGTGTGGCTACTATAGGTTTAGTGCTCAGCTTTTCTACATCCCAAAAGCCTTTTTCATTTAAGTGAGATACATCGAGCATGATGCCAAGTTCATTGCACCTCGTGACAAGCCGTTTTCCTGCATCTGTTAAGCCTGGACCTTGGTCTGGAGAATCTGGAAAGCCAAAAGGCACACCTGTTGCAAAAATGGTTGGTCGGCTCCATACAGGTCCAAGTGAGCGCAAGCCAGCATTGTAAAAAACATCTAAAGCATAGAGGTCGTTATCGATGGCTTCTGCGCCTTCAAAGTGGTAGATAGCAGCGATGGTATCGGTTGCTAGACAGTTTTTGATCTCCTCAACGGTTCTGACAATTTTGAGCTTACCTTCTGATTGTTCTTCCCATCGAAATAGTGCTGCGGATTGGTGCATGGCAACTTTATAGGCATAGTCAGTATCTAAAGGGGCTGCTAGAGGTGGTCTGCCATCGGTATCGGGTAGTGAACCATCGCTGTCTTCATTGGGAATAAAACATGCAAAGAAACCGCCAGCAAAATTTGAGCGTTGCATTCTTGGGAAGTCAAGATGTCCGTTGGTGCTTTCTTTGAAAAAAGAGCGGTTACTTCGGTAGCCACATTCTAGAAGAACATCGTTGTGACCATCAAATACGGGGATGTCAGCTACGGGGATGTCAGCTATAGCTAGTTTTGACATTTAATACTCACTTCTTGAAGGTTTTAACTTGATTTGACTGCTTGCTTGTTGTTTAGCTTGTTGCTCGGCTTGTTGTTTAGATATGAAACTTGTGCTTTCTTCAGCAATGATTTCTTGTGATTTCCAATTGCCGTATTCTAAACCTTTACCACGCAGTTGATCCAACCATTCGCTCATTTCTTTACTGACTTTTCCTGGAGCTTGATCACTAAAGGGTGTACCAACTAAAGGCATAAAACTGTGGCTGTGAACTCTAGCACCCATAGCCGTGAGTTTTTCAATGAGTAGCTTTGTTGCCTCGATATCTTCTTCAGTTTCCCCTGGCATTCCGTAAATGAAGTCTACGTTTGCAGTCATGCCAAAATCCAGAATAAGCTGTGTTGCTCGAATAACATCTTCGATACCATGACCACGGTGGATAGCTTTGAGCATACGTTCACTGCCTGATTGAGCGCCAATGATGAGGTTGTCATTGCCACAGTATTTCTGAACTAAAGTCAGTGCTTCAGCAGAAATATTTTCAGGACGAACTTCGGAAGGGAAAGAACCAAAGTACACATGTTTTTTGCCAAAGAGTTTAGAGAGAGGTTTGAGAAGTTCTTCGATTGCATCTAGATTTACGCTTCGACCATCTGGTGAGCCATATGCAAAGGAAACGGGTGTTGTGAACCTAACATCTTTAAAGCCTTTGCCGTGACCGATTTCAGCATATTTCAGAGTGCTCTCAACAGAGCGGTAGCGCATACGTCCACCCATCAGAAAAGGAGTTTGGCAAAATTTACAAGCCCAAGGGCAACCCCGACCAATTTCAATCGGAGAGAAACGCATATATTTTGGTGCAAAAGGCGGGTAGTCACTTAGGTCAATGGGTTTGGGGCGACCTGTGAAAACGTAATCTTCTTCTTGCCCTTTATCCTGAAAGTAGGCAAGACCTAGTACATCGCTGTAGCCCTGATGTGAAAATAACCTATCTAAAAATTCTGGCAGAGCAACTTCACCCTCACCAACAATCACAACATCAGTGCCCATGTGTAATGTGCCGATTGGGTCACCAGCAGGGTGTGGACCACCTGCAATGAGTGTTACGTTATCAAGCTTTTCGGTTTCAAGTTGTTGGCGTATCAAGGTAATGGTTGTACCCATAGCTATGACATTTGGGGTATGAAAAGAGAAGGCGACGACGAGTTGGTCAAAGCCACTAGCTAGGTCAGCAATATCTTTGGCAAGTTGACGATTTGCTTCATCTTCAAGCGTTTTTTTCTTTTCTGCTCGCAAGAAAAGTATTTCCATTTTTTCTAAGCGTTTGTCTACTTCAAGAACACCTGTAAGTGTAGCTAGGCTATAGCGATTATAGCTGTATTCTATAAAAACAATGGCATTCTTTGCTTGTCTTTGACCGTGTTTAAGTGGTTTAAGCTTGTTAAGCGTAGAGATATCAGCGTATCTAGAGGTTGCCATTGCATAAGTATTGTAGCAAAGCTGGAGATGTAAGGTGTAGGATAAGCCTTATGGCAAAACTTGTTGAACATAGAGATATGTGGAGTGGCTTGCTCCATAAAAATCCTGCGGAGGCCAATATTGGCTTACTTGGCATTCCTTTTGATGGCGCAGTGAGTTGGCGAACAGGCACACGACATGCACCTGAACGTTTGCGGAGCATTACGCCACACTTGGCTTTTTTTACTGAGGAAGGGGTAGCACTGAAGCCCTGTATTGCAGACTATGGTGATGTTGAGTCTGATTTGAACTGGGAGCGCTATTTTAAAAGTATTGAGACAAAAGCAGCAGAGTTGATGAATCAGCACAAGCTCGCTTTTTTTATTGGAGGAGACCACAGTGTGGGTATTCCTTTGTTTCAGGCTTTTGCAGACAGCAAAAAAGCTAAGGTTGGCTATATTCAGTTTGATTCGCACCCTGATCTTATTGATGAGTTTGAAGGGCATAAGTGGAGTCATGCCTGTACAGCTCGGCGTAATGTGGAGGATACCAAGCTACAACCTGAGCATTTAGCGTTTGTAGGTTTGCGTTCTTACCTAACAGAAGAAGTAGAGTATTTTAAGGCGCATCCTGAAGTAGGTAATTTTACTGCTAGACATGTCTATAAACACGGTATTGAATCTGTAGCTGCGGCACTGATTGAGCAAATGAAAGAGTGCGACGCAGTGTATTTTAGCCTCGATATCGACGGGCTTGACCCTGCCTATGCGCCTGGTACGGGTACGCCAGAAGCAGGTGGCTTATCTACCCGTGAGTGTTTAGAACTTTTGCACTTGCTTTTTGAAGCCTTACCAATTCAAGCTATGGATATTGTGGAAGTTAGTCCGCCCTTAGATCACAAGGATGTGACTGCTTTAGCTGCATTGAAAATCATCTATGAAGTGATGGGTATGATGCAGGAGAAATATAGTTAATAGTTGATAAACAAAGGAGTGGATTATGGCTGATGTACTACTATATACAATCATATTTTTTATCATCAATTTGTTGTGTGTCTTTTTAGCAAATCGATTTATTCTGGATAGAGTGCCAGATAACATGTGGCTTTTAAGAATTCTTGGTTATAGTGCTGCATTTCTAGGTTTTGTCTTTTTTACCTCTTGGGGCTTTGACCCTGCAATCATAGTGCTTGGCAATGCTGAGGGCTTAAACCCACTAAGATGGATTTATTGGGTGCTTGCTGCGATTATGCTTGGCATTTCGCAGGCGCTTCTTGGTGATGCAAGGTCATTGCATTTGCGCTCTGTTCGAGAAAAGGCAGTTCGTCTGTCTCAATCTAATGAGACGAATACTTGAACATTTGAGATTACTTATATTATCAGAGATTACCTCTCGACTTTTAAAAAGTTGAGAGGTTAAAACTGTAATACGTTTTTTTGAAGTGCTTAGCGTAGTGCAAATTTCAGTGCATCTGCTAAGCCATTGCGCCAATTGACCCAGTTGTGACCAGCATTTCTAAATTGTGAGCTAGTCTCATAGCCTTTTTCTTCTAAGGCTTGAAAGATATCTTGATTGATGTTGCGTAGCCACTCAAGGTTGCCACAATCTACATACCAACGAAGTCCGTTAGTGAAGCGCTTTGGGTCGCTCTCGTTGATTTGCTCGAGCAACCACGCTGTCTCGCTACCGTAGTAATCCATATCTTCAGGACTCCCCAAAAAAGCCCCTGACTGACTTACGACTGTGCTGAAGTGCTTTGGATAATTCCATGCTAACAGTCCACTCACAAGTCCACCAAGGCTAGCACCCATGGCTATACGATTTCCATTAAAAGCTAATTCTGCTTCCATTTTTGGTAGCACTTCGTCCATTACAAAGCTTTGGTAACCCTCATGGTACGGATATTCAATAGCTCGGTCTTTGGGCTCTATGAAGACCAAATGTGCAGGTTTAAATTTCTTTGCTTGGACTAAGGTTTCAAGCACTAAGGGCAATTGGGCAACACGAGCATAGGCTAAACCATCTTGGACATAGACGATTGAAAGTTCTGAATCTTCAAATCCTTTAGGGGTATAACTCATGATGCGTCTACGCTCTGCTAGTTCAGGCTCTAAATGCGTTGAGTCAATTTTGTAGCGTTTTAATTCGTTTAGGTTTAGTTCTTCAGGATATAGGTGCTTACTTGCTTGATACTCTGGACCTTGGATAACTCTTGCAGCGGGATACCAAGGTGAATCTGCTTTGAGGTCATTGTTAGGGTCAGCTTTCATTTTTCCTTCTGCATCTACAAAACAATATTCAAAGTATGCGTCTTCAGGAAGCTCAAATTTCCAAATGCCATCGGGTGCCATAGTGCTTACGGCGACACTATGCCTTTCCCAATCGCTTAAGTCTGAATAAATCTCAACTGCCCATTCTGGAATGTTTATTTCATATGTCATAATATCTATTATTTTCGTGAATCACTGATGGCATGGCTCAAAATAATGACTGGGATGATGCCTACAAGCACAATAGCTAGGGCTAAGCCAGATGATTCTATAAGACGTTCGTCGCTTGCCAAGCGGTAGGTCCGAACTGCCAAGGTTTCAAAGTTAAAGGGTCTAACAATTAATGTTGCTGGTAGCTCTTTGCTTACATCTACAAAAACCAGTAGCATGGCAGTCAATAAACTATTTTTGAGCATAGGCGCATGAACGTGCCAGAGACTAAGCAGACGATTATAGCCAAGGCTTCGTGCTGCATCATCCATAGTTGAGGTGATTTTGGCAAGACTACTTTCGATGCCACCATGTGCTACCGCCAAGAAACGTACTACGTAGGCAAAAATTAAAGCAATGACACTTCCACCTATATATAAATCTGCTCCTGAGCCAAACCAATTTACGATGGCTGCAAGACTATCATTTAGTAGCGCAATGCTGAGTAAAACACCAACTGCAATCACAGAGCCAGGTACAGCATAGCCGATGGCAGCAAGCTGGCTGAGTAGTTTGTTGAGTCGACTGGGTTGTAAACGCACGCTGTAAGCAATGATCAGTGCCATAGTTACCGTGATTAGTGCAGCAATCGTTGCGAGTAGAAGGGTATTTCTAGCATAAAATATCAGATTGCCACTTAGGCTTATATCAGGATTGGTCAGTGCCATATGCAGGAGTAGCGCTGCTGGAAGAATAAAGCCTAAAAGAATAGGGATAAAGCAAAGTAGCCAAGCAGCTAAAGCGCGAAATCCTTTCAGATGATAGGTGCTTAAGCCTTTATAACGACTAGAGGTTGGTTGTTGTTGATATCGGTTGTTGTGGCGAGAGAGACGCTCTAGTAAAACAAGCGTGAGAACAAAACCAAGTAACATGCTGGCAAGTTGTGCTGCTGCGATTTGGCTTTGAGCATCAAAGCTAATCCAGTGGCTGTAAATACCTGTTGCAAAAGTCTGCACAGAAAAGTAATGGACAGTTCCAAAATCGCCAAGTGTTTCCATAAGTGCAAGTGCAACGCCTGCAACGATGGCTGGGCGAGCCAAGGGCAGTGAGATATTAAAAAAACTTTGCCATGGACCACGACCTAAACTACGACTAGCCTCTAAAATACTACTTGACTGTTCAAGAAAAGATGAGCGAGTGAGCATATAGACATAGGGGAAAAGTGCTAGGGCTAGCATGAGCGTTGCGCCACTACGAGAGCGTATTTCAGGAAACCAGTAGTCACCCTTTGACCACTCGAAAGTATCTCGCAAGAAGCTTTGTAAGGGTCCTGCAAATTGTAAAAAGTCTGTATAGGTATAAGCCAAGATGTAAGCGGGCATGGCTAGTGGTAGCAATAGTGCCCACTCAAACAGGCGTCTACCAGGGAAACGACACATACTGACTAGCCAAGCTGTGCTGATACCAACAATACTTACAAGTATTCCCACGCCAATCATGAGGAAAAAGGAATTTTGAATATAGCGTGGTAGCAAAAAACTCATGAGGTGCTGCCATGTATCACCTGATGATGCAAAGCTTCTGACAATGACGAGTGCGATAGGGCAGAGGATGAGCAGGGCAAGTAAGAGCGTTATCAAGCTCCACAGATTAAAGACACTACTTCTTTTTGAGGTAGTACTGCGGTATAGCTTTTGAAAATGCTGCGTCATGAAAATAAATTGGTTGCTTCTTTACATCAATAAAACTTCAGCAAAGAGTTTAACATGGTTTCA
>CALGZD010000391.1 GCA_937934635.1 uncultured Deinococcales bacterium | reverse complement strand
TAAAATCATTTCTATAAAAGGCAGCATGGCTTTTGCGCTTTCTTGGTCATATTCTCTGTAATGTTTTGTTTCAGATGTATCTGCATTTTTTTCAGCATGGAGTTTCTCACGAATTTGTTGTCTTGTGGACTCACTGAATTCTGAGAAGGCTTTTCGCAGAAGTGGCAGCATGTGAACAAAGCGCTCACTATCTAGGTCATTGATCCATTTATCTATGAGCTCCCATAGTTGTTCATCATGTAAGAGTAGTAAGTCACTACCTTTTAGAAAGCCCTCTAGCCAAAAGGCTGCTTGCATGAGTTGTTCTAATTCTTGATTGGCGATTGGTTCAAGAAAGAGATTGCGTTGCATTCGCAAAATAGTGTCGTCATGACTGAGTTTCTTTGCATCAAATAAGATGCGACAACTTCTGCCTGCAAGAAGCCCGTGGCTTGTTTTGCTATCGCAAATTTCAGTTAGACTTGTATTCCAAAGTTCTGTGAATTCTGTATTGCGTAAGGTGATGATAATGCTGTGGGTACGGTTGAGGTGCTCGAGCAAGTCACTTGCCACATCTTGAGCAATGTTCTGGCTTGCAGTTGGCAAAGAAAGACAAATACGCTTTACTAAACTTTCGATAACCTGATTGATTAAACCTTTGTCAGTCGAGCGCACACTGCCATAGCGTGAAATCCGTACTAGAGGCGGTAGTGCAGACATCATGTGTAAGACATCGCTACTGAGCGCAGCTTTGTCTTCAAGCTGCTGCATAAGCACTTCGATAACTTCTGGTAAGTCTGCAAGAATAACTTTATCAAGCAGTTCTGTGAGTCCTGCAAGGTTCTCAGATTTTTCTGCTTGTTCTTGCGCATAGTTCAAACTGGCTTCCCTGATGGTATTGCCCCACTGAGAAGCTTCCACAACCTTAAGTGCAAATTCAGGTTTCCACTCCAGTCGCCACACTTCTTTATAGTTTCCTGATCTTGCTCGGATGGGTACAATTTCGCCCCAAGGTATGGCTAATAGCTTGAGTCTATGGAGTAGGTGTGAACGTTCAAGGTCTAATTCTTTTCGTAAATCTAGATTGAGGGTGCTAGCTTCAACATCAGGACGCAATTGTAAACGACGCTGCTCCGAATACAGGTCCCTTTGTAAGGGAACCATAGGTGCATCTATCGGGACAGAGCCCATGCGATCACCAATAACAAGCTCTTTTTGAATAAGCTGTAAAGGCACTGTGTTGCCAAAGCAAAGCACAGTGATAATTCCTTCGTTTAATTCTTTAAGCGTTGGGAAGGGTAGATCACGAATAGCTGCAAGAGATTCAGCAAGGCGTAAGCTTTCTATGACGTGGGCAGCAGAGCTGTCAAAGCCTTCTTTACGTAGCAACTTACTCACTTTACTGAGCCAAGCGATACTACTGTCTCTGGGCGTCTCTGCCCGCATGTCCCAAAGGTGCTGATACCAGCCAGGTGAACGCAAGCCAGCACCGTAGCCACCAAAGCTTGACAAACGCATATAGTTCCACGGAACCCATGCCATATCTATGTCTATAGTTTCGTACTGTTCTAAAAGCGCTTTATCTGTAGACCTTAATTCTGTATCACTAAGTTTTTCAGTTTGTAAGGCGGGACCGTGAAATGCACCACAAACAACAGCAATCTTTTCATAACCCTGATGTTGTGCCTCACGAATTCGCTCACGCATATGTGCTTCTCTAGCTTCGGCTAGGTCTTCACCTTTTTTGATAGCTTCGGCTTGTTTAGCTTTTAGTTGCTCAATATCTTCAGGAGATAGTTTTGCTAATGCCTCTGCTGGAATATGCTCTAACAATTTTTCTGCTGGAATGGCTTTTGGTACAGCAACGGCATTATCCTGAGAACGCAAGGCATCCATCATCTCAGCTACACCATCAAATAAACCTGTGGTATCAAATCGCTGTTCAATGAGGTCATTCCACCAAACTTCATAGGACTGGTAGCCTGCTGAAGTTGCCATTTGATTCATAAGCTCGCCTTGCGGTAAGGCCAGTTGTGCTTGGGCAGCCATCATGATGCCTTGAGGTAGGTCTATAAATTCAACAGGTAGCTCTTGAGACAAACCATAGCGAATGGCTTGGTACTCTGGTGAAAAGACTGCAAAAGGGAAGTAGCCTGCCTGTTTAGGGTCATCTTCTTTATAGATAACGAGTGCAACAGGGGGTTCCAAATCCTCATGACCTATCCACTCAATCATGTGACTGGCATCGCTTGGTCCTTCAATCAAAATGATATCAGGTGCTAAGGCTTCAAGTTCAGTTTTGAGAGCTTTGGCAGAGCCAGGTCCATGATGGCGTATGCCAAAAATATGAATATCAGAGTTCATGCTTAACTATTCAAATCACTACAAGCTCTATAAAGGTCTTGCCAACCTTCACGCTCTTTGACTACAGTTTCTAAGTATTCTTGCCAGATGACTTTGTCTTGTACGGGGTCTTTGACGACAGCACCTGCTAAACCTGCTGCCATATCTTTGGCTTGTAAACTGCCGTCACCAAAGTGGGCAGCTAGGGCGAGACCACTATTCACGACTGAGATAACTTCAGCCGTACTCAGGGTGCTAGTTGGTGATTTTAGTTTAGATTTACCGTCTTCTGTAAGACCATTGCGTAATTCACGGAAGATGGTCACGACTCGGCGAATTTCGTCAATCGCTGGTGTTTCCAGTGGCATTTGCAAGGTTGAACCTAGTGCATCAACACGACGACGGACAATGTTAATTTCTTCATCGGCATCGGCAGGAAGTGGCAAGACTACGGTGTTAAATCTTCGCTTTAAAGCACTGGATAATTCATTGACACCTTTATCTCGGTCATTAGCAGTGGCGATGACATTAAAGCCTTGTACGGCTTGAATTTCTTTATTGAGTTCAGGAATAGGGAGTAGCTTTTCAGACAAAATAGTGATGAGTGCATCCTGTACATCAGCAGGAACACGGGTGAGCTCTTCGACTCTGGCAATTTTACCTTCTTGCATAGCTAACATGACTGGACTTGGTACTAAGGCAGCTTCGCTAGGTCCATCTGCAATGAGGCTAGCATAGTTCCAACCGTAGCGAATAGCTTCTTCACTGGTACCTGCTGTTCCCTGAATGAGCTTAGTTGATGAA
>CALGZD010000390.1 GCA_937934635.1 uncultured Deinococcales bacterium | reverse complement strand
GCAGACATCTTTTCAGCAGCAGCAGTAGCAATAAATTGATTGATTGAAATACCTTCTTGCTCAGCTAAAACTTTAATTTGTTTATGTAGTGAATCAGGCAAGCGAATACTAAGTGTGCTCATAATGTATCCTCCAACAGCTCTAAAAACATTTTTGGTGTAATGACTTCTATGCCAAACTTTTCTGTACCAGCAAAATCCTTTATATTAAAGGTAACGATATGACTACATCTTGCATTAACAGCTAACTCTAAAACCATGTCATCTTTAGGGTCTTTCAACAGTGGTCGCCATAAGAAGAAAATAGTTTGCTTATGTGCAATTAAACAAAGATAATCTACAATATCTTCTATATCTTGCTGATCTAGGGTTAAATCCGAAAGCATCCTCATGGCAACATCTTCATATTCAAATACTAACGGCACTGATAAAGAAAATTGGAATTCTTCTGTATCTATTCTAGAAAGCAGTTCAAAAGACGTTCCTTTTCGAGACCTGAGTGCAGCGATAAACACATTGGTATCAATGACTATATTTGGAGTTCTAGCACTCATAATGGTACTATATATGATACCACTTGAAAAGTAAAGCAGATTTAAAAGAAAAAAAAGAAAGACTTAACGCGGAAGCATTAAGTCCCTGTTTTAAAAACCGTGTTATCAGTTTGTGGCTTAGAAAGCATCAAGAAGGTCTATGTATCGTCGTAAAACCTTAATTATTAAGGTTTTACTGTGAATGAGTTACAGTGGTGTAGGTCTGCACTCATGACAGCACCACACAAGCACTAAAATTGCTAGTTTTGAGTTGTTCTTCAGATATCTTTAAGGTATCAAGTCAGCAAAAGTAAAGAGAGACTAGGTTAACTAATCTCTCTTTTATAGCGTCTGTGACGCACTTACTTGTGGTGGAGCTAAACGGACTCGAACCGATGACATCCTGCTTGCAAAGCAGGCGCTCTCCCAGCTGAGCTATAGCCCCACGATGTGTTAAAAGCTCTATTCAAGGCAACTGGGTTGTGCCTAAGAGCAAGAAAAATAATACGGTTTTATCGTCCCATTGTCAAGGTTCTTAAAGACCATACAATCTTCATATACAACTAATCCTAAAAGCTACTCCCTAGCTTGCTAATTTAGCAAAAATCATACGTCCTGCATTAGTCTGTAAATGGCTACTAACATTTACCTTCACAGTCTGCCCAATCATACCATCAGCATTCTCTACAACAATCATTGTGCCATCATCTAAGTAGGCTAACGCCTGACCAGGGTCACGTCCACCTTTAACAAGTTCCACAGAAAGCTTCTCACCTGGTACAACCACTGCCCGAAGTGCATGGGCTAACTGGTTAACGTTCAATACACGTATCCCCTGTAACGCAGCCACCCTATTTAAGTTAAAATCAGTCGTAATCATATCAGCAGACTGTTCCTGACATAATTTAATTAGCTTATCATCAACTTGTTTAATCTCAGGAAAATCAGCATCTACGATGCTCGTCTTAACTTTCTTTTCTTCAATAAGCTTATCTAAAACTTCTAAACCTAAACGCCCACGTTTACGTTTAGCTGGGTCAGATGAATCAGCAATATGCTGTAACTCAGACAAAACAAAGCGAGGTATTAGAATCTCACCTAAGAGAAAGTTACTGTCAACAATCTCAGCAATACGGCCATCAATAATCGCAGAGGTATCTATAACTTTTTGAATACTATCCTGTGTACGAGTGCCCGCATCATGGTGCAAACGATTACCTAAGAACCCTTTGAGCATGGACTGGTTTTTGACAAAAAACCAGACCGACGAAGCCACCAAAGCAGTCGTAATAAGCAACGACCAATACCATGTAAAACCTGGTACTCGTTCTAAAATACTATTGAGCAACACCGTAATGATAAGCGCAATAATCGTAGCAAGACCTGCTGCAAAAATCGTACTTGGCTCTATTGCTTGAATACGTGCATACAGTCTGTACCAATTTCTTTCCCATAGCCTTGCTGTGGGTATGCTAAGTAGATAACCTACAAGTAGACCTAAGAAACTCAAGTAAATAAGATTGATACCACCATTAAGTATCCCTAAACCATCTAGCCAAAGCCCCATAAGCATACCTAAACCTGCACATAGCAAACTGATCAGGGCTTGTGCGAATACATAAGCGATAGATGGTTCAGAAGGTGATGGTGAAGAGCGCAACTTAATTCCCCCAAACAGCCCTAATAGCTGCTGCTAACGACTTTACAGAATGTGCATTTAATTTAGATGCGCCTTTTGTTTTGAAAGCTTTAGCATCGAAACCTTTAGGTGCAACAAAGTTTGTATAGCCTGACTTCTCACACTCTAAAGCGCGACGTTCTAGTTGAGTAACACTCCGTAATTCACCTGCTAATCCAATTTCTCCAACAACTGCAGTTTCATCTGGTGCAGTCTGGTTAGTCACTGCTGAATAAACAGCTAAGCCTACCGCTAAGTCAGTTCCAGGATCAGTTAAGCGCAAACCACCAGCCACGTTCACATATATGTCTAAACCTGCTAGCGGAAGTTCTAAACGGCGCTCTAAAACTGCTAAGACAACGTCGACACGTTTATAGTCCAAGCCTTGAACAACTCGCTTTGGCGATGGATATGGCGACTTTGCAGCAAGTGCTTGTACTTCTAACAGTAAAGGGCGCTGCCCTTCAAGCGCAGCACAAACAATTGAGCCAGGTACACCCTTGGGGCGCTCTGCTAAAAAAGCTTCACTGGGGTTATCTACTGCACGCATACCCTCAGAAGTCATTTCAAAAACGCCCATCTCACCAGCAGCACCAAAACGGTTTTTCACACTACGAAGCACTCGAAAACCAGAAGCGCTTTCTAACACCAAAGTAGCATCTACCATGTGTTCGACAACTTTTGGTCCAGCAATGCTCCCTTGCTTGGTTATATGACCAATTAGCACCATACTGCTACCAGCCTCTTTAGCAGCTTGGTTCAAAATAGCTGTACTATCTCGCACTTGGCTAATACTTCCAGGTGTACCGTCATCATCTGCAACTAAGCTTTGAATAGAATCTACGATAACAAACGAAGGCTGTGTTTCTATAATATGCGCCGCTAATTCTCGACTATCAATTTCACGGGTAAGTTTTAATTCATCACCTAAACCAAGACGCTGAGCACGCATTTTAACTTGTCCAAGCGATTCCTCACCAGCAACGTAGAGTGTCTCTTCGTTGATATTAATTGAGTTAGCTGCAAGTTGAAGCAGTAATGTGGATTTACCAATACCAGGCTCACCAGCAAGTAAAAAGACGCCGCCGGGTACCCAGCCACCACCTATTACCCTATCAACCTCACCAATGCCTGAACTTGTCCGCATAAGGTCAAGTTCATCAACACTTGCAAGGCTCTGCACTTCAATAGCTACAGCAGAGCGTTTAATTTTTTTGTTTATGTTTTTGGCACTGAATTTACCACTGCCTTTAGAACCGTCTGTCTGTGCTTCCATACTGTTCCACGTACTACATCTAGGACAGCGCCCCATAGCTACTGGGGATTGTGCACCACACTCGTTACAGACATAAATCGTTACAGCCTTCGCCATATTGTTTATTTTAGCAAGTGATAACGTGAGATAACAGATTAAATCTATTAAATTAATGCTATCAAAAGTTAATCAAAGTCTTGTCAATCCTAAAGCAAATTTTAAAATCGTAAATAATATAGCACTCTAGGAGAAAGATACTACATTTTGAATCATATCTTCATGTTGCGAGAAAGTGATTCTCCTCTTAATTAGTCTGCAACCATAATATCGAAGTGAATTGTAAATGTCATAATCACAAACGTAGCAAGGCTTTATAATTTGTGTGCCCTTCGGTTCTAATAACCTGAGTTCGAGAATTAAAAATTCGCCAAATTTGCGGCACAAACGGCACAAATCAAAATCAGAACGCCACTTGATCTTTGCTATTTATGAGAGAAATACATGGTGTTTAGCAAAAAACTCAGGTTAATAATAGCTTTTTCCACTGATGGATTATGACTTTCTTTTTTCAGTTTAGTCTAACAAGGCAATATATAGAACTTAACCCTTAAATCGCTTGTATATCTTGGCAAACAGCGCAATAAAAAGGCTAGCTCACAATGAGCTAGCCTAGTAGTTACTTTAGTAGTTACAAAGAATCTCTTCTACTTATTGAAGTACACGATTCGCATAAACTTCTTGCATCGTAAGTGGCGTTGCTCTTTGAGTAGCAACTTCATCGGCCGTAATTGGCATGAAGTTGTTTAACAATGCATCGTTCCCCCAACTTGTTAACTCATGATTCAGAACTGCAGCAATAGCATCGTCACCTAAGCTATTCCACGGTGTCATCATGCCATTGTAAGTAACACCATTTGCAGTTATCTCACCTTGAAGACCATACAGTACAACCTGAATCAGGTAATCACGACCACCCTCAGCATTATAAAGTGCTGCTATATGTCCTTTGAGCGGTGGGAATGCACCTGGCACACCTTCACCGTTCATTTGGTGACAAGCTAGGCAAGTACTGTACGTACTACTGCCAAGCTCAGTGTCAAAACTTACACTAACAGCTTCAAC
>CALGZD010000389.1 GCA_937934635.1 uncultured Deinococcales bacterium | reverse complement strand
ATGTGTATCTTTAAACCGTGAATGCCAGAACATCATTTTCACTATTCACTGCTTCATTACTACAGCATTGATGTCATCGTGAAATTACTTCGCCGTTAGTAGTAGTTTGTCATCGTGAAATTACTCTGTTGTAAATTACCTGTAAATTACCCTGTTTAACTTACACCGTTGGCAATTACTTATTACTTAGAGATTACAAATTACACCGTGTTCCTATCACAGCCATTTTGTTCCATTTTGTTACTAGGGGAAAGCTTTATGTGCTTTAATGCCTTATGAAAGTTTTCAAAAGCTTCATGTATAGGCTCGTATAGGCAATAGGACTTTACAAATCCTCAAAAGACCCCTATACTAGAGATTAGCAGCAGCTTATAAGCTAGTCAATAGTTCAGTTGGAACTTAACAGAACGCACACTTACTAGATGTTGCAATTCCAAAGAATCAAAATAGAAACAGATTTAGTTCATTTCGATAGACAGGTATACTACTTTTTCAATAACGGTATTGAGGGTTTAACAGCGTTTAACTGATAGCGTTCAGCTAATAGTGTTCAACAATGAATGTCTGTTCATTGTAGTAACAAAACCGTCATGAGTTTTTGATAAATTTTGAAGAAACACCACAGAACACCACAGAGAAATACTATAGAGGAATACCACAGAACACCTTTGAATATATGGATATATTTTCTATATGGCATATGTTATGTCTTGTAAGCAGTATCATCAACTGCAATATTATCTATAGTTAAGTATTTAAAACTATATTTTTTGATGTATACATAACAGACACAAGAATAATCACGTTGTAGCGATGCAGGTTATAGCTGTGCACGTTATAGCGAAGAGTGTGAGACTCAAGTGGAGATGCCTTGAAGTGGGAATACCTTAGCTAAGAGGATAATGCAACACAAATATTTAGAGGGTCAGGGGAGCATTTACAGACTTATATTCACATGTAATAGATGAACCAGATAACTTTTATTTAAGTATTAGTAAGCACTATAGTGAAAGAGCACTAACTTATTTTGGGGTAAAGAATGATTTTTAGATTTTTAGATTATGCCTTTAAGACCGTTCTAAATACGGTTTTAAATAGTATGAAGTTAAATAGCATAAAGTTAAACAGTAAAGTAATAAGCTTATTGGTAAGGAAGACATTATGAGTCGTAACGATGATGAGCCTGCTGTAGAAGTTGTAGGAGATGAAACTGAAGCGGTAGAAGAAAGCAAGCCAAAAGCTCGCAAGCGTACAACAACTGCGAAAACAACGAAAAAGACAACAAAGACTAAAGCAAAAAAAGATGCTGAAGAAGATACAGATAGTGTAGATGCATCTGATGAAGTAGTAGAAGAAAAGAAAACAAAAACCACCCGTAAAACTAAAAAGACCGTCAAAGCTGCTGAGGAAGATGCTGCTGATGCTGCTAGCGAAGAATCTGTAGAGGCTTCTGAAGCTAGTGATGAATCTGCTGTAGAAACCACCAGAGAAGCTACTGGTGCTACTGAAGATTCAGATGATAGCGCTAGTGATTCTGACGAGGCTGAAGAGACATCTGAATCAACATCTGAATCAACAAAGACTCAATCGTCTAACAAGCGTAGAGGTAATGGGCGGGATAGTACACGAGATAGTGGACGAGATAGAGATTCAGGTGGACGTAACAAGAAACGTCGTCGTTCACGTGGCTCTCGTAAGTCAAGTGTGAGCTTTAAAGATTTACAGGAAAAAATTGTGCCTGAGCTACAGCTTCTAGCAAAAGAAGTTGGTTTAGAAGACTATCGTGAGATGAGCAAAGACGAGCTTGTGGTAGCGATTTTGGAAAAAAATGCAGAGGCTGAAAACCTAACACTAGTGCATGGCAACCTTGAAATTTCTAGTGATGGTTATGGCTTCTTGCAAAAGTCACTGATGCACGATACTACCCGTGCGGTGATTGTTTCCGCAGGACTGATTAAGCAATTTAAGCTGCGTGCAGGTGACAACATTATGGGTAAGTGCCGTCACCCTAGAGAAAATGAGCGTTATGGCACACTGATTCGTGTTGAAGCTGTTAACAATGTTGAGCCACAGCAAGCCGCCAAGCGTCCTCGTTTTGATGACTTAGTACCCACCTTTCCAGATCACAGAATTAAGCTCGAGACCACACAAAAAGAAGTCTCTGCACGTGTTATCGACCTCGTTGCGCCAATTGGTCGTGGACAGCGTGGTTTGATTGTTGCACCACCAAAAGCTGGTAAGACGACCTTGCTAAAGGCTGTTGCAAATGCGGTTGTGAACAACGCTCCAGACATCAAAGTGATTGTTCTTCTCATTGACGAGCGTCCTGAGGAAGTAACGGATTTCCGTGAGTCGGTGGCTGGTGTTGAGGTTGTTGCAAGTACTTTCGATGAGCCGCCAACCAATCACATTCGTGTAGCAGAATTTGTGCATGAACGTTCCAAGCGCATTGTAGAAGAAGGCGGAGACGTCATGATTCTTCTGGATTCGATTACACGTCTTGCCAGAGCAAACAACTTAGTGACGCCACCAACAGGCAGAACGCTTTCTGGTGGTCTTGATTCAAGTGCATTGCACTGGCCTAAACGTTTCCTTGGTGCTGCCCGTAACATTCGGGGCGGTGGTTCCTTGAGCATTTTGGCAACTGCGCTTATCGAAACAGGTTCTCGTATGGATGACGTTATCTTTGAGGAATTCAAAGGTACAGGCAACATGGAACTACATCTATCACGCAGACTTGAAGAGCGTCGTATCTTCCCTGCGATTGATATTACGAAGTCAAGCACACGTCGTGAAGACTTGCTCCTTGGCGAAGATACCATGAAGAAAATGTGGTTGTTGCGTAAGGTTATCAGTGAGATGGATCCTGCGGAAGCAATGGAGATGTTGCTGGCTCGCTTGGGTAGAACGAAGTCAAATGATGAGTTCTTGTCTACACTGGGTAATAATGGGTAATAACGGATAGAACTATTTTTACTGTAATTAACAGTTCAAAATAAAGACTGTAATTTTTGAAGAGTATGATTGCTTTGTTGTTGGTCATACTCTTTTTCTTTTGCATTTTCTCGCACTGAAACTCAGCGTTATAATGAAACATAGTGAGGTATCCGAATGTTAAAGAAATTCTTTTCATGGGAAGTAGCATTATTTTTCTTTGGTATTGTTATTGTTTGTGGGATAGCATTTAATCTAATGGGTAGCTATGTTGATGAACAGGGCATTTTGCATGAACCTTTTGCGTTCATACCTATTGCATGGCTTTCGTTTTTACTTGGGTTGATTAGTGGTGGTGGCTTTTTAATTCAACGTTTAGTGACTCGGTTTCTTCGTTGAATTTAGAAGTTTGGTCAACACAATCTTCGACTGTGCTACAGGTGCATTGCAATAGTTGCTTTAATATCTTTTGCATAGTCTGAAGTTCTGCTATTTTGTGCTCGATTTCGATTTGTTTTTGACTAGCCAGTTCAAACCAGCTTTCTGAAATTGGCTTGCCATTTGTATAGCCACTAATTAAGATTTTGATTTCTGAGATACTAAAGCCTGCTGCTTGTGCGAGTTGGATGAGTTTTAAACTCACTAGTGATTGTTTTGTGTAAACACGTTGTCCACTGACTCGTTTTGGAGAAGCCAGTAATCCCTCTTGTTCGTAGTAACGAATTGATGAGGCTGTCAGACCTGATTGTTGGGCAAGCTCTCCAATTTTCATGATTTAGTGAGGTGTATGTTTTGAGTAATAAATGTTTTTACGCCTTCTGGTCCAGTAATATTTAATGTTAGTTGTTGAGCATCAGTTAAGTCATCTAGTTCAAAATTGAAAAAGCTACAGCACTTCTTTTCAGCCTCAATAAATAGTAATATGTTGTCTTTAATAGTGTCCTGCTTTAGGAATACTAGTTGATAACCATCCTCTAATTCTTTGATTTCAGTTGTTTGGCTTAGCAATGTTTCCCTGATTTGTTTTTTTCGTTTCTTTAGCGCTACTTTATTTAGAGTACAAGCTATGATTTTGTTTAGCATAAATTATCTCCTATAACTTTAGGATAAAACTTAAAGCTAACTTTAAGTCAAGCCATCAGTAAAAGTCACTAGAAATTTTGGTCATATGAAGTTTTGCTGACTCACTAATTGAAGGTGTTTCAGATGCAAATACTTCTTTTGGATACCAATATCGCTATGGCTATCACAATCTAGAATAGTTTTTGTTATGCTGGGCTATGTCTAGCCAACAAACACAAATGAAGCAAGATAGTTTAGGGCTCGAGCCCTTACTAAAACTGTTTCAACAGGAGGCTCGAGCCTTCCATGCGTCTTTAGATAGTCGACATGCTGCTGCATCTGTTAACAGTTCAGACCTTCCTTTGCTACATGACTTGCCCGATAAATCATTAGGTGCTGAAGCTGCGCTTGACTACTTCCGAACACACTACGCAGAAAAAATGAGCGGTAGTGCAGGAAGTCGTTATTTTGGTTTTGTAACAGGTGGTGTGACGCCTGCTTCACTTTTGGGTGATTGGCTCACCTCGCTCTATGACAACAATGCTTTTGGCGTTGATGATTCAGTTGCTTACCACATCGAGCTAGAAGCGATTAGCATGTTGCGTTCTCTCTTTGCTTTGAGCGAAGCTCATACAGGGAGTTTTGTGACAGGCGCAACTATGTCTAACTTTGTTGGCTTGGCAATTGCCAGACAGTGGGTAGGGCAGCAGGTAGGTATAGACATTGCCGTTGAGGGGATGGCAGCTTTAGGGGCTATTCCTGTACTTAGTGGCACGCCACATTCTAGTATTTACAAGGCACTTTCCATGCTAGGCATGGGGCGTAGTGTTGTACAAAAAGTGCCTACCTTGAGTGGGCGAGAGGCTATTGATGTTGCTGCGCTTGCTGAAGCTTTAGATGTTTTGGAAGGCAAGCCTTGTATTGTTGTTGCCAATGCTGGCACTGTGAATACTGTCGAATACGATGATTTAGCAGCGATTGCTGCGCTCAAACAACGTTATAACTTTTGGCTTCATGTCGATGCTGCATTTGGCGCTTTTGCAGCTTGTTCACCAGACTATGAACATCTGATTGCTGGTTTAGATTTTGCGGATTCTATCTGTATAGATGCCCATAAATTTTTGAATGTTCCCTATGATGCTGCCATGCAATTTACACGGCATTTAGAACTACAAGCCCAAGTTTTTCAAAATTCTGCAGTTTATATCCATCAAGAAGTATCGCCAACAAGTTTTATCAACCTTACCCCTGAAAACTCACGTCGTTTGCGAGCTTTGGCGAGTTGGTTTAGTTTGCTCGCATATGGCAAAGAAGGCTATCGGCAGATGGTGGAGCAGTGTTGTG
>CALGZD010000388.1 GCA_937934635.1 uncultured Deinococcales bacterium | reverse complement strand
CTGAATCGTAGTAGTCTCTGAAACGCCTACATTTGCTGTTGCAGTTCCTTCCATTGATTCAAGCTCTAGACGCAGCGCTTCAACCTGAGCTCTGA
Source organism: uncultured Deinococcales bacterium (assembly GCA_937934635.1). Next base: position 6,547 of record CALGZD010000388.1, on the reverse strand, counting down.
GTGCAGCAAGATCATCATTACCAGAAGCCACTTCAGTAGTTACAGTTTCTGTTGTTGTAACAGCTGGAATAGTTTGTGTTGTCGCGGCAGTAGTTTCTATAACTTGCACTTCTTGCACAACAGGTTCTGTCGTTGTAACCATAGCTGTTGTGGTCTCTGTTGTGGTCTCTGTAATAGTTGCTGTATCTGCAACTTCAATTGGTTGAACTTCTGTACTTCCTAAAGGCTGCACACCTTCTAAAGGCTGCACACCTTGGTCAATCGCAGGAAGTGAAATCGTTGGTAAATTTAAGCTACCAGCATCAACAGCTTCACGAGGAGCAAGCGCATGTTGCTGACTCTTTGGCGCAGGACGTGCAAGTGTTTCGGCAAAATCACGAACTGGAATTTCTACATGTCCTTCATCGCCGTGACTACCACCGTGACCACCACCATGTTTCGTTATACTCACTGGTTGCTCAACTCTGTAACGGTTCATGTTGTTGGCTGTAAATAACATAAGCATAATTGCAACCGTTATACTGCCAACCACCATCCCAGCGGTAAACAATTGTGTCAGCAACTTGTGGTCACCCCATAAGTGCATGAAGAACATAACAACCAAGAAAAACTTAATGATAGAAAGAATATAGAGCGTCCATAGAATCAAACCATCATTATTAAAAAGTAAGCCTTGCCATTCTACAAAAGCAAATTCAAACCATGTGATAATTGCCAAAACAACCGCAATAATCAAATAAAACTTTGTATCACCTTGATTAGCATTTTTTCTCATTTAATCAAAACCTCTACCCTTACGCTGGAATACCGATGAATTCAATAAGGTACACAACTGTGAAAATAACAATCCACACAATATCAACAAAGTGCCAATACAAACCAGCAACCTCAAGATATACCGCATCTTTGCTTGTCATAGGGCGAACATAAGACGTTATTAAAAATGACAATAGCCATACAACACCAAGTGTTACGTGAATACCATGTGTACCTGTTAGGGTAAAAAAGGTCGTTCCAAAAAGGTTTTGTTGTAACGTTAGACCTAAATCAACGAAATGGCTAAATTCGTATACCTGAAATCCAAGGAAAATACTTCCGAAAAGGCATACACCAGCAGTCCATAGTCTGAATTTTGGAATGTCGTTATGCTTGAGTGAGTCAAGCGCAAGTACCATCAAGAAACTACTCATAAGAAGCACAAAGGTACTTACAGTCGTAAGTGGAATATCCAAAACATCTATTGGATATGGTCCAACTAAGCTACGCCCTTTATAAACCAAGTACGTTACAATTAACGATCCAAAAAACATACAATCTGAGGCCAAAAAGGCCCACATAAGTATTTTCTTATCATCGACAGGCGTACTACGATGTTCACTATGTCCTTCATCATGATGTGCATCATGCGCTGAAGTATTACCGTGACCGTGTGCTACTGATACCATGATTGACCTTTCGGCTGAATGTGTCTACCGCCAATACCTTCAAAGGCCCATGCATAACATCCAACAAAAACAATTAAGAATCCAATGATGACCATTAGCAAGCTACTATAAAGACCACCAAAAACAACAATGAATAATCCAAAAGACATAATGAACGGATACCAAGACTGTCCAGGCAAGTGTATGCCGTGCTCGTCATGATGTTCTTCAACGTGCTCATGCGAAGCAGCATCTGCACCATGTTCATGACTATGCGCTAGTTCAGGATGCTTATCAAACCAGTGCTGATCGCGGTGTGTAACCGTAGGGATTTTGTCAAAGTTATATACAGGAGTTGGTAGTGGAATTGTCCACTCAATTGTACGACCATCCCATGGATCTTTATCTACTTTTTGACCATTTATGATGTCACGAATAACATGAACTACAAAAATGCCTACACCTATTGCTAATATATAGGATCCGATGGTAGCTAAAGTATTCAACCAATCAACGCCGAGTTCAGCAGAGTAGCTGTGTGTACGACGAGCTTGACCGTTCAGACCCGCAAAGTGCATTGGGAAGAAGGTGATGTTAAAACCCCAGAACATAGTCCAGAAAACAATCTTGCCCCACTTTTCGCTGAACATGCGTCCTGTAACCATCGGAGCCCAGTAATAGAACCCTGAGAAGAGACCAAAGATAGAACCACCAATAAGCACGTAGTGGAAGTGTGCAACAACAAAGTAAGTATCCGACTGCTGTGCATCGGCAGGTGCTGCGGAGTGCATAACACCACTTACACCACCAACAGTGAACATGAAGATGAAACCTAATGCAAAGAGCATCGGTGTAGTCATGCGAATCTTACCGCCCCAGAGCGTACCAATCCAATTAAAGATTTTAACCCCTGTAGGAATCGCAATCGTCATAGTCGTTGCTGCAAACGCTGCGTTAGCAACTGCACCCATGCCAGTTGTGAACATGTGGTGACTCCATACTGCGAAGCCCATAAGACCAATTAAAGCACCAGACATAACAACTACTGGATAGCCAAATAGTGGCTTACGTGAGAAAGTTGGAAGTACTTCAGATACGATACCCATAGCTGGGAGAATCAGAATGTACACTTCAGGGTGTCCGAAAACCCAGAACAAGTGCTGCCAGAAAATAGGCATACCACCCATTTCTGGATTAAAGAAGCCTGTTCCAAACTGTCTATCCATCATCAACTCTACAAGAGCAATTGTGATTGCAGGGAAAGCTAGAATAACCAAAAACTGAACAACTAGTGTCATCCAGACAAAGACAGGCATTTTGAACATAGTCATGCCAGGAGCACGCATATTGATAATTGTCACGATGAAGTTGAAACCCGCAAGAAGCGAAGCCAGACCCAACATCTGTAAACCAAAAATCCAGAAGTCGACTGCAAGACCTGGGCTATAGGTTGTGCTTGTAAGTGGTGAATAAGCAAACCAACCTACATCAGGTGCACCACCTAAGAACCAACTTGCATTTAGTGTAACCGCCCCAAAAAAGAAGGTCCAATAACTAAATGAATTCAATCTTGGAAAAGCAACGTCCCTAGCACCAATCATCAGCGGGGTCAGGTAATTGAAGAACCCTGCCGACATGGGCATCACCGCCAAGAAAATCATCGTCGTACCGTGCATAGTGAACATTTGGTTATACAAATCAGGACTAATAATGTTCAGACCTGAGGTTGTAAGTTGAGTACGGATGATTAGGGCTTCAATACCACCAATCAAGAAAAAGAAAATACCCGATACAAAATAAAGAATACCGATACGCTTATGGTCGATAGTTGTCAACCAACTCACTAGACCTCGTGAGCTAGTAGGTCGCTTAAATAGACCACCTGAGAAATCAGGGGCTTGTGAAACAGGTTTTCTAGAAATAGCCATTTATTTATCCCCTATCTTTGCACACTTGCTTGAGATACATCAGGCATACCTAAGCTGTGCAAGTAAGCTACAATCGCGTCGATTTGCTCTTCTTCGCCCTCAGCACCTGACCATAAAGTTGGCATGTAGTTACCAGGCTTATAAATCTGAGGATCACGAATCCATGTTGCTAAATTTTCAGGTGTATTTGGTTCAAGACCAGCAACAATTGAGCGTTGCCCATAATTAGTTAAGTCTGGATAGCGAGGGTTACCTACATGTTGACCTTGCACTGTGTGACACCCAGCGCAGCCTTTTTGAACATAGGCTAGCTTACCTTTTTGAATAAGTGGATCAGCTGATACTTTTTGCAATGATGCGCCTTGCATACCAGCAACCCAAGCATCAAACTCTTCTGCGGTATCAACCTTGACTCTAAAGCGCATATAGGCATGAGCACCTAGGCAAAGTTCAGCACAGTGCCCATAGTAAGGCTCATCTTTTGCGCTGCCTTCGTCTGGTATGAACCACAAGACGTTGTCTTGACCTGGAATCAAATCTTTTTTACCAGCCATTTGTGGTACCCAAAAGCTATGCAAGACATCTGCTGATTGCAGATTAAACGTTGCACGTTTACCTTCAGGAATATGAAGCTCATTTGCAGTAGTAATACCCAATTCTGGATATTCAAACTTCCACCACCACTGATAACCTGTTACATTTACAACGATATCGTTGTCAGCGGTTCGAGCACTTTCTGCTTCTTGGAGCATTGTTAAGCGAACTGTTGGTACAACCATGATGATAACTAGGATAATTGGCAGAATAGTCCAACCAATTTCTAATCCAGTATGCCCATGTGTTTGTGCAGGTATGTCTGACTTATCATGATCATCAGAAACTCGGTATCTAATAATCACAAAGAAGAAAACTGCAAAAACAAGAATAATCACTACCAAACCTAACCAGAAAGTCAGCATGAATAAATCGAGCTGTTGTCTACCAATACTTGTTTTGACATCGAAGGTTGTGCCTGGTCCCATTTCGGTACAACCTGCAAGTAAAGGAAAGAGCAATAATGCAGGAATAATACGGGCTAAAGATAGCCTTTTGAAAAATTTCACAAATCCTCCTTGAGGTGTTTATTGACGAGTGAATAAACATGCATCAACTCGTGGGATTGTATTTGGTTTAACATGCCCCTAGAGTAGCAAGCCTTTTTCCAGACATTCAATGACTCTTTGTCACATTCCTTGTCACATTCCTAGCCACAATTTTCACATTTAACGAACCGTTTGTAGCGTCTAGCACAAAGTCAAATTTGCAACGTATAAAATCGTATAAGTAATGATTTAAAGCAGTTCAACGATTCACTGCTGTCGCAGTGAATCGGCGAGCTTCGTAACGAGTAAGAACAAACCCACTTCGACTGTAGGGTTGTTACGAGGAAATGCTATTAGAATGCCATCTCGTACCTACCTGCACTTCACACCTACCTGCACTTCACAAAAAGGTACTGTACCAGCTAGTTTTTTAGAATAGATTACTAATACACTTTAGTGTAGCTGTCACGCTTCTCATTACCCATATCGCCACAATTAAGGCGTGTTACGTTTCGCCATTTTGGCCTTTAGCCTCTTTTTAGTTGTATTGACAGTACTGAGCTTGCTACCTGAACAAGAAGAGCTGACCCCTGATACGACGATAGAGCTGCAAAACACACGTTTAACCTTGTACCCACAAGCAGATGCTGAAGCTGTGTGGGAGTTCGAAGTTGATGACGTCAGTTATCGACCTGAATCAAGGCAAGCAGAGTTAAAAAGCATTGCTAATGGCTCGAGGTCTGTAAACGATGAAGTTGATTTCACGCTGAAGTCAGACCAGCTCGTTATTGATAGTAGTGACAATATTCGTGGCGATGAATTGTTTATACACTTGGTAGAAGCAGATTGGGACCTTGAAATGCTTGGCAAAGATGGACGCCAAGTATTGATTGATCAAAATCAGGGTCGCTTTGAAGCACCAACAATGCACACAATTGATGGTAATGACAAAAGTGTGGCTAGCAACGTAACAATGAACTTTGACTTAACCAATTACTCTGATGGTGGACCAAATACCATTGGCTATACCACTTTTAGCTATGACTTAAATTCTGATGCAGAAACAGAAAACTCAGAATAACAAAACAATTTGAATATAAAGGAGCTTTTCAAAATGAATAAACAACACTTATTAATTGTCTTGAGCTGTTTGTGCTTAGGGCTTGTCACATTCGGTTTTTCACAGGATACTTCTGACACAGCAGAAACTACAACCCAAGTTGAAACAACGACGAATGAAACTGAAAACACAGCTAACGCTACTGATGTCACATCTGAAACTAGTACTGAAACTAGTACTGAAACTGACGCACAAACTGAAACTACGGAAGCTGACATAACCGAAAGCAACGTAACGGAAGCTGACGCAACTGAAACTGGCACAACTGAAATCAGCACAACAAAAGAAGAGCAAGTAGCTACCGAAAACGAAACTACAGCTTCAAATAACAATGAAGAAACTACTAATTCAGAAGAAGTAGCATCTACATCAGATACTGAGTCAGGTACGGTGTCAGATACTGAATCAAATGCTGACGACACAGATGCTGACGACCCAGATGCTGACGACCCAGAAAAAACGACAGAAGTAAACAATACGAATAACGTAACTGATAATGCTGATGCTAAAGAAAGAATCGTCACTATTGAATACAGTGGTGGTAACCGCAAATCTGTTGATCTTCGCTACGGTCCTTGGGTTTACAGCCATCCTGATGCTGAAGGCATCATTGGTAAAGTTGGCGCTGAAGAAAAAAATGGTGAAGACAATTCTCAACTCGAAGACAATTCTCAACTCATAGTCTACGCACAAGAAGCTGAGTTAAAAGCACCTGAGGATGTGCTGATTGCAACCGCAGGTGAACGTGTTGCTAGCTTTACAGGTGGTGTACGTGTTAAACGTAAACGCTTGACTGCTTTAGGAGAATCACTTGAATACAGTGAAGAAACAGGTTTTGGTGAATTACTAGCTCAAGAGCGCATCAATATCACAGTTAGACCAAAAGAAACAGACGGTGATACAACCGAAATTCAAGCTGCATCAGCCACATTTGATGTGGATACAGATGTCAGTGTTAGTCGTGGTGGTGTCACGCTTCAAAGTGGTTCACAA
>CALGZD010000387.1 GCA_937934635.1 uncultured Deinococcales bacterium | reverse complement strand
ATCAATCAAAGCAGGCTTATCACCTAAACCAGCAGTTCGCTCAAGAATAAATTGGGGTAGGGATACTTCTGGAATATCAACATCAGGGAAAGGACTTTTGAAAATCATCGTGTCTCCTTCATTTAGCTAGTTAGGTATTGTTAGCTAGTTAGGTATTGTGGCGCATTATCTCATTAAATACTGCAACAATACGTATCAAATTTTTTAGTTATCTTAGTTTACACTATATTTGCGACTCCCCATAAAATATAAAAAAAGAACCCTGTTAAAAACAGAGTTCTCATTGTTACCTTTTAAGCTATAGTCTTATGCAGAGGGTGGCTACACAATAGAAAACACTGCCCCAGCAGGATCGCTAAGAACAGCTATACGACCAAATGGCGTATCAAATACAGGTACATTGACCTTTCTCCCAGCAACTTCAGCAGCCTTATACCAATTCCGTTTATATCCGTAGTTTAGTCTGATGCTATTTTTATGCCATTTTTATGGAGATATCTAGGTAACTCACGGATTATTAGATACAGACTATGGTTGAGCAAATGATAGCCCTAACTCATTTGTTTATTACATATAGTTTCGGGCACGGTAGTAGCTGTTTCATCTATACTATAAATCATCAAAATCAAGTATGTCTTGTGTAGCTATTTTCTCTAAACTACTATCCGTTAGTTTATCTGATGGTCTATCTTGTTTTGATTGAGGATTAGAATCTTTCTTACTACCTTCAGAATCGCGATCAGTTTTTCTTCTGCGACGAGCAGCAACGTTTTCCTCGCTAGTATCTTTAGCAATCACTTCATAGAGCATCGCTAACTTACCTTCTTTTTTTCGCAAGATACGCCCAAGACGCTGAACATATTCCCTTGTTGTTGACGTGCCAGAAAGCACAATAGCCACATTCGCATCAGGCACATCTACCCCTTCATTCAGAACTCGGCTCGTTACAACTCTTGGGTAAAGTCCACTTTTAAACTTTTCAAGAATACTGTGGCGTTCCTTGACTTTTGTTTGATGCGTAATCGCAGGAATAAGATAAGCCTGAGATATGTCGTAAACCGTAGCATTATTATCTGTAAAAATCAGAACCCTATCATTAACGTGTTTGCTAAGCAGCTCTGCTAATACTCGCAATTTAGCAGCAGTACCAAAAGCTATCTTGCGAGCTTCTCGGTGAGCAATCATTGCTCTGCGCCCATCACTGGACTGAGCACTCATGCTTACAAAGTATTGCCACCCTTTAAGCGTTCCTAGACGAATATTTTTTGCTTTCAAAAAATCATTGCGCTGGGCAATAAAGTCATCATAGCGTTTACGCTCTTCTTCGGTCAGCTCAACATAGATACGAACTTTTTTGTGTTTTGCCAAGGTATTACCAGAAAGTTCTTCAGGAGTTTTAGCATAAGCAATCGGACCAATCAAAGTGTACAGGTCTTCTTCTTTACCATCTCCCCTTTCTGGTGTAGCACTTAAACCTAAACGGTACGGTGCCAGCGAATAATCAGCGATACTACGTTTAAAATCTGAAGGAAGATGATGACACTCATCAAAGATGAGAAGTCCATACTTATTGCCCAACTTTTCAGCAAAGATGGCTGCACTATCGTATGTTGCGACTAAAATCGGAGATTCATCTTTTGAACCACCACCAAGCAGACCCACTTCAACTTTTGGGAACGTTGCTTCTAGTTCTGCATACCACTGATGCATGAGGTCTAGGGTTGGTACACAGATGAGTGTATGTCTTGGCGTTGATTGCATGGCAAGTTGTGCTAGGAAGGTTTTGCCTGCCCCCGTTGGCAAGACAACTACCCCACGCCGACCTTTAGATTCCCATGATTCAAGCGCTTCAGTCTGATGCTTATAGGGTTCTTTGGTCGTCGCAGCTTCTAGCACAAGAGAGCCAAAATTCTTGGCTTTGTCTTCAATGTCTACGCCTTCGTCTCGCATAGTTTCTAGAAAGCGACGATAGTCAATCGCTGGCAAACGAAACTTTTCGATACGATCATCCCAAGTTACAAATTGAATCCATTGCTGTCCACGTGGGGGTGGATGAAGAATCAAGGTGCCTCTATCAAAGGTTAAGGTTGAACGACGTGCCATGTAGTTTTAAGTTTATCTTGTGGGCTCAATCTATCACAAGCACTTTAGCTAATTCATCTGCATATTCCGTTCGTAGCGTGTTTTTAAGCCCAGCGCAAAAACCGCCAAGCTGTGCTTTCAGTTTATGCTTCCCCACAGATTTGAAGGTTTCCGATTTCGTGTGTAGTGGTTCAAGTCAAAATGATTAAGTCAAAGATTACACAAGTCGATACACGAAATCTGGTAAACCGTCCAGATTTGAAGGTTTCCGATTTCGTGTGTAGTGGTTCAAGTCAAAATGATTAAGTCAAGGATTGCACAAGTCGATACACGAAATCTGGTAAACCGTCCAGATTTAGGTATATTGTTAACTCTTAAAACAAGCACAGCCTGTATACTACTTTCATGCTCAAGCAAGGCAACATGCCCAACCCCGAAGAACTCCACCGTCACATGCTAGAAGGACTCAAAGACATGCTCA
>CALGZD010000386.1 GCA_937934635.1 uncultured Deinococcales bacterium | reverse complement strand
GCAGAGGTTGATGAAGATGCCATGCGTGAGCGTGCTCAGAACTTGCGCTATGCCGAGCGCATCATGCAAGATGCAGGGCAAGCGCTTGGTTTACTCACTGTGAGTGATGATAATGCCATGGAGCTTTTGAGCCAAGCTGCCCGCCACTTAGAAAGTGCGAGTCGTTTTAGTAAAAACTTAGAGGCGCTTGGGACAGACTTAGCGCAAGCACTTGAAAGCATTCAGGTTGTTAGTGATGAACTTGAGGATATGCTTGCTACTTTTGAGGTGCAGCCAGGGGAATTAGAAGGGCTCGAGCACCACTTGCACAACATAGAGAACCTAAAATTTAAGTACGGTGAAGATATTCCGAGTATTCTCAATTACCTTCAAGAGGTAAGCGAAGAACTGCATAATCTAGAACATGCTGATGAAAACGTAGAGCGTTTAGAAAAAGAATCGCAAGATATTTTAAACAAGCTTGAAAAGCAAGCAAACAACCTTTTTGAAGAACGCCGCAATACTGCTAAGAAGCTTTCTAAAAATGTGACAACACAAGTGCAACCTTTGGGCATGGCAAATGCACATTTTGAAATCGAAGTGACTGAAAACGATACGCTCAAGCAGCATGGTAAAGACGATGTTCAGTTCTTATTTACTGCAAATCTTGGCGAAGCGCCTGCGCCACTCAACCAAGTTGCTTCAGGTGGTGAGCTTTCACGTGTCATGCTTGCGCTAAACGTTTGCTCTGGCTATCCTGATATGCCGACGCTTGCTTTTGACGAAGTAGATGCTGGTATTGGCGGACAAACCGCACGCTCTGTTGGCAGACTGCTCAAACAACTTGCTGCTGACCATCAGGTGCTTGTCGTAACCCACTTGGCACAAGTAGCAGCCTTTGCTGATCATCACTTCTATGTGGAAAAAATCGAGAAAGACGGACGCACTACTACAAGCATTCAACACCTAGATGATGATGAACGCGAAGCGGAACTTGCTCGGATGCTTTCAGGCAGCGACACTGCTACAGCCATCGCTCATGCTAAAGAGCTGTTAGAAGAAAGCCAACAACAAAGCCTTGATGCTCAAAAAAACAAGGCTACAAAAAAAGCTAAAAAGAAAAAACAATTAGAGGAGACAGGGCATGTCTGATGAGCCACCGTATAGTTCAAGCTTTGATGCTGAAAGTAGCCACGGTTTAGAGCACTGCCCTGACTGTGATAGTAGCAATACGATTACGTACCAGTACAATGAAGGTTTTACAGAACTAGAGTGTTTGAACTGTGGCTATATGAGTGACGCTGAAGAGATTGCTGCGCTTACACGGTATGATGGCAGTTTGTTAGAGGCTGACAAGCATATTAAGCTGCCTATGCCTGTGAAGAAGATAAAAGCTTAGGTTTAAGCCTGTAAAAGCCAAAAATATCACATGCGGATAGTTTAACTTGAATCTTCATATAAATACGTTATGCTAGCCGAATGAAATCGATTTATCGTCTTTTTGCTATTTGTATACTTCTTTTACTTTTAAATCCAGTTACTGCCCAACAATCGGGAACGACCTACGAGGTGCAGCCTGGTGACACGCTTAATGCCATAGCTCGAGCCTACGGTCTAAGCCTCGGACAAATCGTTCAACTCAACAACATTTCTAATCCAGATTCTATTTATGTTGGTCAGGTTTTAAATGTCAGTTTTGACGGTGTAACGCCACAAGAAGATGCACTTCTTAACCCTGTTAACCCAAATGCTTCTATTGTGGACGAAGTCAATGCCATTCTAAATGGAACAAGCACTAATTCAGCCAGTGCAGCTTCAAATAGTACGGGTTCAAACAGTACAGGCTCAACAACTGTAAGCACTGATGTTACGAGTGAAGCACTGCAAGCGGCAGCACAAGAACCCCAAGTCTTTACAGATGCCGTTTGGCCAGAAACGTACCCAAGCCCAATCAGCACTATGAGCTTTGTGCCGCCAGAGGCGTGGCAGGGGCAATCTTTTGGTTGGAACGTTGAACTCACTGAAGCAAGCTTTTTAAAGGCAATGTTCTTAGGGCAAGAATACTTCTTTTATCCAACCCCAGGTGACATAACCAAGCAAGCAGCAATTTTGGCTGTACCTGTTTTGCAAGAGCCTGGCATCTATCCGCTTGAGCTGGAAATGAGCAGCATGAGCGGTACGGTTACTAACTTGACACTGCCTATGTCTGTGGGTGGGGTTGACTATGGTAGAGAGAATATCAACTTGCCACCGAGTAGTACCTCTCTGCTCGAGCCTGATACAAGCCGCTTAGAATCAGAAAGAGTAACAGACATCTGTGCTCGTTTTGAACCTATCCAGCGTTGGACGAGTGCATTTCGCTATCCAACAGATACGCCAGAATTTACCTCAGCCTTTGGTATCAATCGTGCTTACAACGGCGGACCATTCAATAGTTACCATCGTGGACTAGACCTTAGAGGTCGAGAGGGCACACCAGTTTACGCTGCTGAGAATGGCGTTGTACGTTTGGCAGAAGCACTGGTAATTAGAGGCAATGCCGTTATTCTTGATCATGGTGTAGGTTTATGTTCGGCATATAGCCACATGAGCGAGCTAACGGTTAGTGAAGGTGAAGAAGTTACTAAAGGTCAACTGATTGGCTATGCTGGGGCAACAGGTTTAGTTACAGCGGCACACGTTCACTGGGAACTTCGGGTTATGGGGATTCCTGTAAATCCTGCACAGTGGGCGGAACGTGTTGAATAGTTAAAACTAAATATAGATAACGTATTTTCAAATGCATGGTGTAACTTGCCATGCATTTTTCTTTATAGGTGTTTGTGCAACAAAATTAAAAAACTGGTTTTTATTGCTGCAAATAGTTTTGTTCAAATTTGGTTGTAACTGATTGTAGCCAAGTGTATATTGAATTTACCTCAGCTAAATCCCCTACTATCTGAGTCAAATAAAGGAGATCAGATGACAAGGAATTTTAGCTTGTTAGTACTTTTGCCTGTGCTGACATTACTTCTTACAGCGTGTCCTTCATCAACTACGCCAACACCGACACCGACACCAACCCCGACCCCGGCACCCAGTTTTAGTATTGCTGTTAGTAACGCAGCACCAAGCATTATAGAAGGTGCTTCTGCAACCGTGACGATTACGATTACTCCAACAGGTGGCTTTAGTGACCAAGCTGCACTTACGATTAATAATCCTGCGGATGTTACAGCGAGTTTTAACCCAGCAAGTACGAACACAACGAGTACTTTAACGCTTGGCAGTGCTACAGCTGGAACATATCCGATGACGGTCACGGCTACATCAGGCGCAATCACTAAAACTGCAGGTGTAACACTTACTGTTACTGCTAGTACAGCACCACCACCTCCACCGCCCCCCCCACCTCCATCAACATCCACCATCACGGGCACAGTAATTGACATTGGTGGGCAACCTATTGCAAATATTCCTGTTGTTATTCTTGGACAAGATCCTGCAAGTCAGCAGTTAGTAACCACTGCACTAACTGGAATTACTAATTCTGATGGTGAATTTACAATTGCAGGTGTTAGTAAGCCCTATGATATTGCTACAATTTCGACAAGTGGTCTAAAATTTAGTACAACCTATTTGGGTTTGACCAAAGATGACCCTACTTTGTTTGTGTTTGACTTTAGCATTGTTCCAACAAAGCAAGCCATTTTTAGAGGTGATACAGATAGTTTGCCATCTCCACCAAACGAACATATGCATAGAGGTGCTTTTGGTTCACCAGAAGCCTTGGAGCCTTTCAGCTTAGCAAATAACGGTAATTATAGAGAATTAGGTACAGCGTCACCAGATGTTCAGGTGAATTGGTTCGGTCCAACGACCACAACAGGTAAAATCCACGTTTTACAATGGAAAAAACAAAGTATTGCGAATCCACTGCCTATGAGCTATACAGGCTATGGCAACCTAGATGTAACGCTGGCTGACCAAAGTGCTACAAATAATCAAAATGTGACATTAACGGGACTAGGTAGTAATAATGCTGGGGGAAGCATCACATTGCCAACAGGTTACACGCTTGACGAAAAATCAATGATGGTTAACTTTGATAGCAATACACGCCTTGAATTTGCACAAGAAACGAATGCTAACCTAAACTTCAACTATGTAACACCACAAATCAATAATGCAACCCTAACATTCGCAGCATCAGCGACCTCAATAAATGGTCGAAATAGTAGTGTTCTGAAGCAAGGCTTAGGTTTAAGTGATACAACTATGGCTATAACGATTCCAGATGCTCCGTCCCTAGCATTACCAACAAACAATGCTACAAATGTTTCTTACGATACTGAGTTTCAGTGGGCACCATTTGGAGATACAAATAGTATCAATATTGTGCAGGTGTTTTCGCCTGCATCAAGTCAGTTCTTTATTATCATTTCTAAAGATTCAAAAATTAAGCTGCCTGATTTAAGCTCTCAAGGTATGCCAATTAATCCACCATCTGGTGCACCAGGTACACCGATTCCATATAGCTATCAAGTCATGAGTCTTGGTCCTCTAGCCAGTGTAGATGATGCTGCTAGTACAAAGTTACTTAAGCTTTCCACTGGAGAAGTAATTAATTCTGATATGGCTCTTGGAATGTCGCAATCCTTTGATTTTTCAGTACCTTCACAGTAAGAAGTAGTTAAGTACATTCATAAAGAGTTATCTATACTCAAAGCGTTTCCACGTAATGTTGACCCATACTAAATGAGTTCATTCCTACTTGTTACGAAGCTCGCCGATTAACTGACTTAGGTCAGTTAATCGTAGAAGAGCAGAAGCAAGCCTCCAAACGAGGCTTGCTTCTTTTTATGATGTACTGCCCTAACATCTTCAATGCACATGCTCATTAAGCGTATAATGCCCTAGTACTATTTTGGGTCTAGGCAGCATTTTGGAGATTAAGGGCTTGATACGCAAATTACCAGCAGAACTCATACGAGAAATAGCCGCAGGAGAAGTGATTCGTGCACCTGTAGATGTTGTCAAAGAGATTTTTGATAATGCTATTGATGCAGGCAGTACACGTATGGAGCTTAATATTGTCAATGGTGGTATTGATCGAATCGAACTCAAAGACAATGGCAAGGGGGTAGCTAGAGAGCAGTTACTGCTTGCAGTTGAAGCTCACGCCACATCAAAGCTTGAAGATATTCATGCCATTTCGACCTTGGGTTTTCGGGGTGAAGGTCTGTATGCCATTCGCTATGCTGCTAGTCTTCAGATTCTTTCCAGACCGAAAAAGCAACTAGGTGGTGCGTCACTCCTGACTCAAGGTGACGAGGTAGGTATCAGTGATGTGCCTGCACCAGAAGGAACGACGGTTACGGTATCAAATCTTTTTGCACATTTACCAGCACGCCTTAGCAGTTTGGATAGCGCTCAGACTGAAAACAAAAAAATAGTTACGCTATTGCATAGATACTTACTTCACCATCCGCATTTGAGTTTGCGCTTTTCAAGTGATGGTAAAGAGCGCTGGAGTTATGCTGGTGGAAGTTTTTTTGAAGCGGCTAAGTTCTTTTGGGGGAGCGTTACTACAAATCGACTATTGCCTTTAGGCTATACAGATAACTATGCTAATGGTCAACTAAACGTTGAAGGTTTACTTTCAAGACCAGAGTTGGCAAGACCGAGGCGAGATAGATTATTGCTCTCTGTAAATAGTCGAGCGGTAGAATGGCCTGATAAGCTACTTAAGAGCTTGCTAGATGTCTATAAAGAACTGTTACCCGCCAATCAATTTCCTGTTGGCATTGTCAACCTCACAGTTCCTTTTGACCGAGTGTTGGTGAATACTTCACCAGAAAAAAATGCTGTTCGCTTTTTAGATAGTGAAGCTGTTTGTGCTTTTTTTGAAGAGGCTATTCGGGATTTGTTAGCAGCGCATCCTTTAGCAAAATCGTTGCCAGATTTTAGAGAAGTTGAAGCAATCAGTCATGCGCCACAAAATAATTTTCCAGCGCTAGAGTTTATAGGTGGTTATCAAGATTTATACTTGATTGCGAAATCGCAGGATGAACTTTGGGTGATTGACCAACATGCAGCGCATGAACGGATTTTGTTTGAAGAATTGCAACGCCGCTATGTGGCAGAAGAAGCAGTGATTTTGACTGAGCCAGAGATTATCTCACTCAGTCCTACTGAGTTGGCGAGTATACAAGAGAGACAGGTGGTTTTAGGGGAGTTGGGGTTCGAGCTCGAGCCCTTCGGACCCACCACCTACCGCTTACGCTCTGTGCCCTTACTTTTAGCAGGTCATCCAAACCTTATTCAAGAAGTAGTCAAAGGCACGTTGAACGATTTAGACTTCGAACAAGCATGGCGCAATGTGCTTGCGAGACTAGCTTGCTTACCTGCAATTAAAGCAGGACATAGTTTAAGTGGCAAAGATGCAACAGCACTACTTCAGACTTTAGGTCAGTGCGAAACACCTTGGTCCTGTCCACATGGGCGACCTACGGCTTTAGTTTTGAGTGAGTTAGAACTTGCAAGACGTTTTGGTAGACGTGGTTCAAGAAGCACGTTGAAGAAGGTAGATAAAGCATCTAAAGTTGAGACGTGAAGGGGTGCATCCTTGTTTTGGATGCCAGATGAAACCTAACTTAAAGTATATTTCCTAAAACATGAAGGTTTCCGATTTCGTGTGTATTGGCTCAAATCAATATGATTAAATCAAGGATTACACAAGTCAACACACGCAATCTGGTGAACTGCCCTATTTTATATTGAAGCTCGATGACGTCCCGCCAAGCGACCGATTAAAGTTCTTGTCCAAGGCTGTTTTCGCTTAACTTCTTTTTCTAAAAGTTTAGTAACAGATACAAGACGCCAATGAGGCGAGTGCTGACTCCAGTAGACTGCTTTTTTTCCGCTAGTAGCTTTAAGTAAAAAGTATACGGTTTCAGGATGTTCAAAGCTGATGGCTTCTGCGGTAACCATATAAACTTTTTCTCCAGACTTAAGTGTTTTAAACTCATCTTTAGCGAGTTCTTTAATCACTTCTGAGGCTTCAGAGCGATTACATACTATTTGTTTTACTGCACCTATTGGCATCCAGTTTCGTCGACCTAAAAGTTCGTAGGCAAAGTTGTTGTCTGCTTTGCTGATGAGTGCAATGGCATTGCCAGCGTAGTAGAGGTGCTCACTATGAACTCTAGAAATGTTTAGCTTTAGTTCTTTTGTTTCGCTCATCATTAACACCT
>CALGZD010000385.1 GCA_937934635.1 uncultured Deinococcales bacterium | reverse complement strand
TTGCTCATGACGCACCAAAACGTGCTTGATTGGTGAATCGTAAATGGCATCATAGGTTGGCATAATTGCACCACCTGGGTGACCAAATATTACTTCTACCCCTTCGCGCTCGAGCGCACGCATGATTATCTCTGCACCAGTCATTGTAATCCTCTCGTCTTCTTACAGATAGTAAATAGTAAATCACGCTAAAATACTCAAAAAAAAACCCGCCTAAGAACTTATGGCGGGGTGTTTATACGTACATTACCTGTATGTTAGGCAACAACACCCCATAGACCCAGCAGAAGGACGAGTCCTAGTACTAGGTTGAAAATTACTAAAATGTTGTTAGTTGCTAACAAGTTTTTCATTGGTATTCACTATACAAATGGCGTTTTGAGCTGTCAAGACACAAATACACACCTTAAATACACCAGTATATATACCACCCATAGCTTTTCTCGCTCATATCCACATAACGCTTTTAAAATTTACCCTCACAAAAGACCTTAAAAGCAATCATTTCAGAGATATTCTAAATAATTTGCTAACAGGCATCTTATAGTCATTTTCCTATTATGGAGTCATGAATAAAGTTATTCTACTTTCTCTCTTAACTATCTGTAGTTTTATCATCACAAGTTGTGGCAACCCTGCCCCCTCTCCTACACACGATTTCCCTGTTAAGGAATATAGCTTCAATTTTGAATCTGGCGAACAAGGTTGGATGAGTTCATTTCTTGGCTATTCCGAAAGCAATAAAAATGCCTTTGCGTTTCAATCAGGCGTTGCTAGTATTCCTGACCTTGGTACGCAAGGCTTGACGCTAGCTGCAAACAATCCAAATGGTGAATTGGTACTCTTTGTACAAAAACAGCTTTCTGGTTTAGCACCTGAGCATGGCTACAACTTGCTCTATAGAATTGGGCTGGCTAGTAATCTGAGCTCGAGCACAAAGTGTGAAGGCTTTGCAGGCAAACGCACTGAAGTAAAAATTTCAGCAAGCATTCAAGAACCCAAGCAAGTCTTAGAAAACAACTTGGATATTCTCAACCTTAATTCGAATGACTATCAACGGGTTGGCGTTGTCGGACACAAAGATCGTCCGTGCGAAGATACAGCATATGCCATCAACCCAATCAATAACATCAAAGCACCTTTCAATGCTCCTGTAGAACTCACCAGTGATGCTAACGGTCAGCTTTGGGCAGTGATTGTTTTAGATTCTAGTTATGTTGGTGAGTCAACTTTTTATATCGATAGTATCGATATTACAGCTACACCTGTTAGTAATTAATAATTAAGCCTACAAAAAAGAAAAAAGTGCGAGCAAGTTGCTTCGCACTTTTTTTCTTGGCTTAACTAGTCTTTAAATTAAGGTAGTTGTATAAATTCAGTTTGACCACAATTGATAGTTACATTCTGAGTAAAGTCTGTCATACCGTCACGTCTGAGTGTAACGCTATACGTATTTGGTGGAAGTGAGATATTTGCACGAAGCGGTGTCACTGCCATTGGCGCACCATTCACAAATATCTGAACACCGTTCAGTGATGTATTAACATTGATGTGACCATACGTTGTATTACAAGCTGTTGAAGCTGGTGCTTGATTTAAGACACGAGCTTGTGCATTTCTTTGCACCTGTGTTGCAGGTACTGATGCGCTCAATGCTGACAAATTAACAATGTGATACTGCAACGCATTATCTAAGCGGAAACTAATCTGTTCTGTGCTATAACCAGATGCACCTACGATTAACTCGTGATTACCAAAGCTTAGGCTACCAACATCAAGCTGACCAGTAGCTGGAATCTGTCCAATGAAAACGCCATCAACATAGACTGAAGCACCGATGTTATTAGAGCGCACTTGTAATGTACCAGTATTAACAGTTGGGGCAGGTGCTGGCACACTAATTCTGCTATCACCTGTCTGAGCTGAGGACGTAGATGTACTCATATCAACCAAACCAACTTGTGCACCATTTGCTAATGTATAAACATTGATGTTGTACGTTGCCCCACCGCTTGTCGCAGTAAAACTACGTCCGTTGTTGGTTGTAAAGTTAGCATTTTGAACGTAAATCGCTGCACCACCTGTTGTCTGTGGATTAGAAATCACAGGTGCAATCGTACGTGCTGCAGTTTGTACACCAGGAAGCTCACTACCTGCAAATGTTGTTGTTGAAATTGCATTTAGATAAAACTGTTCACTACCAGCACCATAGGCACCACTTGCTGCCGTAATCGTTGATTGCGTTAGCAAGCTAGCATTTGAAAGACGTGCTACTTCAGCATCAGTCAATGGAGTTGCAGAGACAACCGCAGTTACTCTATTCCACCCAAAAGCATCACCAACTGTAAATAGATAGTCATAGCCTGATGGTGGCAGTGAGTAAGTAAAGCCTGCTCTCACCCTATTTGGAACATTTGTATCACCTGTTGGCGGATATACAAGACGTGCAGCATTCGCAGCAGTTGATTCAAAGATATATAAATATCCGTCTTGATCTGTTGAAACACTTACACCAATGCTCTCACCTGTTGAGTAAGAAGCAGAAGTTGTTGAATCTCCACGATCAAGCGTAAGCGTTACAGTTGCTGCTGTTGCCTGACGTGAGACCACAATTGCCTGTGCAGCCGAACTAGGTACTGCCGCTGCTGATACTGCAGCAACTGAATTTTGCGGCGTTGCGCCAGGAATAAATTGCGGACTCGTGTTTTGCGGCGTTGGTACCACATTACCATAATAGGTGAAAACTGGTGATTGTGCTAAACCAAGTGCCGCAAAAGCCAATAGTAATACTGACAAAAATAACTTATATAGACTTTTGTGCATCATAAATAAATCCCTTCTACCCAATGAGCGTAGCAAGGCACTAAAGCTTGCTGCGTGGATTTGCTCACAAGAAACTATGGATTCTGTAATAAATGTGAAGTTTTTTACTCTAGAGAATTACATAGTGTGAAAATTTCAACATTTTCTGCTAACGCTGCTAAGTTTGCTTACTTTATTTTATGCAAATAAGGTCATGCAAAAAGGGGTGGAAATCTTAAGAAAGTCTGCACACACTAAACTCTGCACACACTAAACTCTGTACACACTAAACCTAGCGTTTCCACGTAACAACTGTACACACTAAGTGAGTTAATTCTTACTCGCACTGTGTGGTTTTCACAGACATCTCGCACTGTGTGGTTTTCACAGACATCTCGCACTGTGTGGTTTTCACAGACATCTCGCACTGTGTGGTTTTCACAGACATCTCGCACTGTGTGGTTTTC
>CALGZD010000384.1 GCA_937934635.1 uncultured Deinococcales bacterium | reverse complement strand
CAAGCACCACCAATGAATGAAGCACCTACAGGCAAGCCATGTACCTGTCCCGCAGGAACAGTAATGCTTGGATAACCCGACACCGCAGCCAGTGACGAACTACTGCCAAGGTAGCGGTCTCCACAAACCCTATCAACCGTCCATGCTGGTCCTCCTGTAGGAGCGACAATGACATCGAGATTGTGCTTGGCTAAAGTTTCATCTATCAATCTTTGTGCTACCAAATGACTGTCGTTTAGTGCTTGATGATACGCCTTATCGGTCAAGCCTGCTTTTTCTTGAGATGCTTCCATTTGCTCTTGAGCAAAGTAGGGCATGACATCTTTAGCATGAGCTTTATTGTAAGCCATCACATCTTCAAGACTCTGTAAGTCTCCACCACGCTGCTGAAGGTAGGCTGCTAGTCCAGCTTTAAATTCATAAAGTAATACTTGGTATTCTGCTTGATTTGCTTCAGAAGGTAGTTTGATGTCGATATCAATAATAGTTGCACCAGCAGCTTCCAAAAAGTTTCGCACTTCAGTCATGCAAACGTCTACTAGTTCGTGTTTTACAAAAACGTTTTTTGCAAAGCCTACCCGTTTACCTTCTAAAGCATTTTTGTTTAGATAGCTGCTGAAGTTAGCATCAAAGTCTTGTTCGTAGATTTCTGCCGCAGCTTTGTCTGATTCATCTAAGCCAAGCATGGCTTCATAGAGAAGCGCTGCATCACTTACAGTACGTGCCATAGGTCCAGCAGTATCTTGAGTATGAGATATTGGGATGATGCCACTACGACTGAGTAAGCCAACTGTAGGTTTGATACCCACGATGCCGTTCACCGCAGAAGGACAGACAATCGAACCATCGGTTTCTGTACCGATAGCTACGCTGCACAAATTGCTACTAACCGCAACACCAGAACCAGAAGATGAACCACAAGGAGAGCGGTTTAGTGCGTAGGGATTTTTTGTTTGCCCACCACGGCTACTCCAACCGCTAGCAGAACGGTTTGATCGGAAGTTTGCCCACTCACTCAGGTTAGTTTTCCCTAAAATGACTGCCCCAGCATCTCGTAATTTCTGAACAATAAAAGCATCTTGCTTAGGTGTTGGCGCATCAACAAGTGCTAGAGAGCCTGCTGTTGTCAACATCTTATCTGCGGTGTCGATATTGTCTTTTATCAACACAGGTATGCCGTGCATAGCACCATGAATACTATCTTGTTTTCGCTCGTCATCAAGCGCTTTGGCAATATCAATAGCATCAGGATTTAGTTCAATAACAGAATTAAGGGTTGGTCCAGATTTATCTAAGTGCTCTATTTGCTTGAGATAGTTCTGCACTAGTGATTCAGAAGTTAAGTCACCAGATTCCATTAAAGTTTGTAATTCTGTGATGCTATAGTCTTTCATACATGATTCCGTTCTTTTTTAGCGAAGCGAGAGCTTGTTTTTCATGTGCTCGAAGTTTACTTCTTTCTTCTACTGATAAGTTTAGCGTAGCTGGAACCATCACAATGTTCTGTGTACTGCCATAAATTTCCTGAAAAATAAATTCAGCACGTTCGATGTGAAAGTCAGAGGTCACCACGTGTAGTGTGGCAACTTCAAAGTTTTTAAGGATATCATGTGAAAAAATTGCATCTTCAACCGTATGTTGACTCAGAGCAGCTTCTAAAAATACATCGGTTGGTATGCCAAGCTGAATCATGTATTGCTTGGTGTATATAGCGTGTGCTGTATCTGTACGGTTAAAGTGTTCTCCTACGCCACCTGTGGGTAATACTGCACAACTTTCTTTTGTGGTTTCTAAAGTTTTGAATAATTGTGCAGCTTGTTCACAGCGAGATTTAGCTATGGACGAAAGTGTGCCATCATCATCATTGGGAGAGCCAAGTACGACAATAACTGTGTCAATTTTTTGTTTCATAGCGTAACTACAAGCATTGATAGTAAACTGCTGTTTAGTTCCTTGTTACCGTTCAGTTCTTTGTTACCGTTTAGTTCTTTGCTACCGTTCAGTTCCTTGCTACCGTTTTTTCTTCTTTTTCTTTGGTTGTCGTAGTCTTTTCAAAGGCAACGTAGCTTCCACCTGTCAATTCCTGATACGTCACTTGGTCATCCATAGTGACAACATCAACAGGACAAGAGGTTACACAAGCATTACAGCCATTACATTTATCAGGTTCTAAATTGAGTGTACCGCCAGACTTAAGGGCAGGCTTCTCAAAGTCTCTGGAAAAGGCATCTGTTGGGCAAACATTTGTACAGACAGGACAGAAGATGCAACCATCACCAATTCTAGGTAAACGCCAAGGCACTAAGTCTTCAGGTTCAGGTTGTGATACTTCTATAATCGACAATTTTTTGACATGCTCAATAGGCAAGCCTTTTTCTTCTTCAACATTTGCCAAAGCTTCTAAGGGTGCTAGGACATCAGCAGAGTTTTCTTGTACACTTCGCAAACCACCACGTAGGAAGTCGCGACGACTTAACTTTTCTGGATTGTCTTGGCTATCATATTTTTCTGCAAACTCACGGCTGACTTCTAATTCTCGACCTAGCATGTTGGAAAGGACTTTGGCTTCTTCGGCAACTGCATCCACTGCTTTAAGTACAGCTTCGGTACCAATTTTGCAATCAGCACAATCGCTATGGAGTAGTTTTACAGATCCTTTTTGCCCACTCAAGCGTAACAAATCACTGGCTTGAAGTTGTCCAAGGCAATTTACGCTTTGAGCGCCACCCTTCACTTTGGAGCATTTTAGTGGAACACCTTTTTGAAAGGTGACGTTTGCTGTGAGTGCTTGTGAAGGACAGGCCTGTATGCATAGACCACAGCCTGTACAGTCTATGTCGTCAATAACGACTTTTGTACGTGTGAAGCTAATTGCTTCGTGTGGGCATACGTCTTTACAAATATCGCAACCACCAGATGCTCTACTGACAGAAAGGCAATGTCCCTCGTTGTATTTAGGGGCAATATTAGTGGCTCGGATAACAAAATTTAAAAGTTGGTCAAACATTTGATAGTTATAGCATTTCCTTGTAATAATCCTACAGTCTAAGTGGGTTTGTTCTTACTCGCACTCCGCTCGCCGATTCACTACTGTCGCAGTGAATCGTAGAACTGCTCTTAGTCTACCAAATTCTCTTTTAAAAATTCAGTTACCCACATTTCGTATTGTTCTGGGTTAACATTCCAAGGTTCAATGTGTTCAGCAGTGTCAAGACGCTTGTAGGTGAGAGGTGATTTGACTTTTTCAGCAAATTCGTCCACTAATTCAATCGGTACGGTGGTATCTTTAGCAGCGCCAAAAAGGAGCACAGGCATCGTTAGTTGATGGGCGTACTTTCGTTGATCTAGTTGGGCATAGTTCACGCCTGAGCGTTGCGATGCCATAAATATAATCGTATTCGAAAAGAAATCGGGTAAGCCGATGTTACGACCACCATTTTTTAAGATTGTGCGGGTGTCTAACAGCGGTGAATCCATGATAAGTGCAGGTACGTCAGCATGATTCACTCGCTTCAACAGTTCAATGCTGATTGCACCACCCATGGAAAAACCATAAAGAATGATGTTGTTATAGCCTTTATCTTTTAAGAAGTCCCAGCCTGTTTTGGCATCTTCCCACTCACTTTCACCGTAGTGAAACAAACGGTCTGGACTTGGATCACTTGCGCTGTGGTTACGATAACTGACTGAGAGCATTGGAAAGCCTAGCTCATGCAAGGTTGGCATGATACGCATGGTTTCTCGGACTTCACCACGGCGTCTACCGTGGATGAGCATAACTGCTGTGTTGCCATCAGCCAGTATTTGTTCAGGCGCTTTTTCAGATAAGTCTTCTTTTGGAGGAATCCACCAAGCTTGAATTTTCCCTGTGATGCCATCTAAGCGAAGGTCTTCATAGTCCATGCCAAAGTCTTCTTTAGGGTTTTCAAAGTGAACCCAGATTTCTAGCTGTGCCTCTGTACCTTCGCTGGGCATTGAGCCTTTTTTTAGACTAAATTCTCGAACAACCGTGTCGTTAGTTTCTTCAAGAATCCTTCCTAAATCACCATAGGCATCTTCACCTGAGGTGTCTTGCCACCTAAGAAGGTAAGTACCAGGACTGGCTGTTTGTGCAAATTGAAGCTTTGAAGGGTTTTTGGGAAGTGTGACCTGATTTTGATTAATCTCTAAAATCTTAAAGTGAGGTTGGAAGCCATAAGGCGCAGGAATCAGCACTTTTTCAGCAAAAAACCAGCTCGAGCCCAAATATATAAACAAGCCAATCAACACTATTGCGGCAACTATCAACTTCAAAACCTCCAAAACCTTCATGCCATAACCCTCATACCCCAGTTTACCGTGTCTTCGACACTAACTAGTACTATAACCTTAAAACAATCTTTAGAAAGCACTAGTACAGCTCATTTAGAGTATTCACCCTTAGAGTTTCACTTGTTAAAGCACTAGTCACCTTCTAAAAGCTGACTAGCAGTCTAAAAGGTGACTAGTGATTCAAGCTTTTCTTAAGCGCCCAGCTTCCATCACAAAGACTTTATCCGCCTGCTCTAAAACAGCCTGCCGATGCGACACAACCAAACAAGTAACTTGAGCATTCGCATTAAAAATCTTCTGCCAAAGCTGCGCCTCAGTTTTTACATCGAGTGCACTAGATAGGTCATCAAAGACCATAAGCTCAGCTTGTTGAGCAAACATCCGAGCAGCAGCAGTTCGCTGAATCTGAC
>CALGZD010000383.1 GCA_937934635.1 uncultured Deinococcales bacterium | reverse complement strand
GGACAGGTTACAGACGTTTCTGTTGAGCTACGTGAAGGGCAAACAGGTATGGAGCCTTGGACGAAGGTTAGCTTTAGCATCAAAGAGACTCTTAAAGACACTCTCAAAGGCGACTTGTCTGAGACGCATGATTTATATTTCTTTGGTGGTAGCACTGAGGAAATAACAATTGAAGTAGAAGCTATGCCTGAATTTAGAGTTGATGATGAAGTTTTAATCTTTGCTTATGACGCAATGTATTACTCACCGTTAGTTGGCTTTTCTCAAGGTTTGTTCCGTTTGGATGAAGGCTCATGGCAAAGTGAATCTGGTCAGTGGCTTACTAGCAATGAAGTTGAGCTAAGCTTAGCTGATATATCTGATGGGAATAAAGAAGAAGTCATCGAACTCTTAAAGCAGAACTTTACTAGCGAAATTACAGGTGAGTCTAGTCAGCAATCTGCCCAAGAACAAGAAGAGGGGGAGGGGCAATGATAAAGAATTCCTTGATGAAGATTGTTGCGTTGGTACTTCTTAGCTTAGTTATGATGAGTTCTAGTGTGATTGCTCAAGAGCAAAGTGAGGCAGCACAGGAACAGTCTCAAACGCAAGAAAGCAATAGTGCTGAAGCAGCAGTAGAAGATAATGCAGCGAATGTTTCTGAATCTGATACTGTAGATACTGTAGGTACTGTGGAAAATCTTGATGCTAATAGAACTGTTTTATCTCCTGATGCAATCAATCCTATTGAACTTAGTTACAAGGTATCAGGCGAAAATTCAACCTTCCTTAGTGATATCGAAGATGCTTTTATGACGTGGCAAAGTGCAAGTGTGGGAGCGATTGAGGCATCTCAATCGGCGTCAGCCACCCTTACATTTGTGCCTGCAAATGATGCCTTGCTAGGTCCAGATGTTATGACTTTAAAGGTTAAAGAGCAGAACCTAATTTCTAATGATGTGTCTGCTGAACAAGCGCGTTTAACCACAACTATTTTGGTCAATGAAGTTTTTCGAGAGAGTCCCAATTTGTATAAAAGTGCTTTGTTGCATGAAGTTGGTGTGCTTGTTGGCATACCACTAAGTGCTTCAGGTGTTATGCAACGTGGGCTAACTGAGCTGATAGAACCAAGTGTGAGTTTGAGTGAGGCTCGAGCCTTGGAAGTCCAAGCAAGTGCTGCCAAAGAAGATGTTAACCGAGATGGTGTTGTTGATTTTTATGATTTGGTTGAGCTAGCAAAAAACCATAGTGAATTTCCTCAAAACTTTAGTGCTGATATTACAGGTGACGGCAAGGTAGATGCCGAAGATGTTAATGCCTTGCAAGCTGCTTACACTTTTTCTGATCCTGTCAACCCAGAAGCCGCAACTGATGAAAGTCAACAAACTACAACTCAAGTACAGGATTCTAGTCAAGATTCTAGTCAAGGATCAGTATCAGCTTCTGAAAATGAACAAGCTACGAATTCTGAAGGGCTATCTGGTGTAGCGAGGGAAATGGCTGCACGAGCCGAAGAGTTTGCTCAACAAAACAGACCTGAAGATGCACAAACTGAAGATTCACGACCTGAAGATTCACAAAGTGGTGACAATAACCAGCCTCAAAATACGGATGAACAATAGTCAAAAGAGTTAAAGCATAACTCGTGTTGCTAAAAGCTTGTGAATTTGCGTCCTAGACGCATAAAGTCTAAATCAACTGCTGAACACATGACAAAAGACTAAAAAATAACGTGATTTGTATCGTCCTAGACGGAAAAACTAATGTTTCCCAGCAACACAAAACACTCTTTAACCCAGTCAAAAATAGAAAAGCAGATTTTGCTCAAGGGGCAAAATCTGCAAGCTGTATAAACGTATTTAAACGTATTGAAGCGAGACGTTTGATTGCTATAAATTAGCAGGGTGTAGCAAGATACGGTGTATTAGATATATCAGATTAAATATATCGTTATTCCGAGATGCCAATCGTGTAGTTAATCATTTTTCGTTCGTCAAAACTACCGATGTAAACATAGTAAATACCAGTAGTGAAGGCTCTGGCAATGCTCGGGTGTGGATTATCTCTAGATACATCATCATGGCACAGTGTCAGAGAGCCATCTTCCGAACGAATGACCATTGTTGTATCCTCTGAGCGAGAAGCCTCAACAAATATTCTTAAATTAGCAAAGTCACTTCTTAGAACTAGCGTGTGGTCAGGTTCAGAGGCGATAAAGCCTTTACACTCGTTACCATTTGCATCTAGACCAATCTCAGCCTCAACACTAATCGGACCACCAGAAATATATTCAAAGCTGAGCGGGTCAGGTTCAAAACCTGGGCTGATGTCGATGACTTGTCCTGTTAGGCTTGATTGGGCAGCAGCCATGCTGATAAGGCTAGCGGCTAACAACACAAAAATGGCGAAGACCGAATGTTTAAACACCTGTTTTGACACGTATTTGAGTCCTTTCACGCTTTGCAATTTGAATCCTATATAAACTTGTCATCAGTATGCCTATAAGTATACTAGTAAGTATACAAGGGTAAAAATATCAAGTTGATGAGATGTAGTTAGAATGTTTAGGCTAGCTCGAGCTCTTTTCCTTCATTTCCTTCATTGCCTTGATTGAGTTGTACGTATAGCCCTTTGTCTTCGCTATGACGTAACAGTTTTAGCCAACCACTTTCATGACCTTGTTTGATGAGCTTCTTGAAATCTTGTAAGTTTCCCTGATTGCCGTGTTCTTGGGCATATTCTTGATAGAGATCATTGAGGCTGATGACAGAACGCTGTTCATCTTGCACACCAACAATAAGCTTGTGAAGCTCTTTTTCCTCAGTTGTTAGACCACTTAATTCTTGCGATTGATATCCAGCACCAGTAGAGGTTTGGAAAAGTTGACCATAGTCAATATCATCTTGGCTTTCTGAATAGGCTATATCAAGAGGGTCGGCTTGTTTAGTTGATGAACTTGCTTGCTCATATTGATCCATATCAGCATCTGGCGCATCTAAATCCAGTAGTTCTTCTTCAGGCGCTGTATTGATTTTGAATTGCTCGATAGCATCTAGATTTTGACTAGTCACGTCTTGAGTATTTCCCTGAATATTAGCAGGATTACTGGTGTCTGCTGTCTTTTTATTTGTTTTTTCAACGCCTAAAGGACGTAAACTAAAGCGTTGTTTGTCGTGGTCAAGATTGGCAACAATTGCTTTGATAGCTGTGCCACGACGGAAAGCAGAGGGCGACTTTCTACCCAATTCACTCACGTGCATGAGAGCAGACAAGCCTGGCTCGAGCGCAACAAATACGCCAAAGGGTGTTTGATTAGAAATTGTACCTTCAACCTCTAGACCTTCAGGATACTTTTCAACAATTTCTTCCCATGTATAGTCTACAGGTTGTGTATCTGGTTCTTTTTGTGCTTTTGCTGCATCTGGATTGTCCGCTTGTGCTGCAATGAGTGAGAGGGCAATGTGCTCCTTATCAGTATCAACATTTAAGACCTTCAGGTCTAGTTCATCACCGACAGAAACAACCTGTTTTGGATGTCTGATTTCTTTGGCGCTTAATTCACTGATGTGTACCAAGCCTTTGATGTCTTTCCCTGTGTCAACAAAAACGCCATAAGGCATCAGTTTAGTGACCTTGGCAGTAATCAAGTCACCTTCTTGAACTGAGCTAACATCATTCTTCTTGCTAGGTTTAGGAGTAGATTTAGCGCTTGTTTTTCCCTTATCTCTGGAAGAAACATATGCCTTGTTGACATATTTTGCTGCGAGAACAGCACTTCGGGAAAGGCTGACAACATTTGCGCTTGGATCAAGCTCTAAGATTCTGAGCTCGAGCTCAGAATCAGTAATATCCTCAACCGATTCAACCCGTTTCGTATCTAACTGACTCTTTGGCACAAAAGCCTTGATTGAGCCAGCTTCATAATTGGGTAGGTCGAGTGATGACAAGTCAACAGTGATACCATCATCAGACTTTTCAAGAACCTTAAGCGTTACGTGTTCTTGTTCATCCATCAGGTTTTCTAAGGCAAGCCATGCCTTGTGTTGAGCGTCATCTACCTGCGTTAGATTGAGCTTTGATACCTTTGTAGGTAACTTCAATAGATTATCTTCTTGAACGACCTGCTCTGCGCCAATCAGCTTTTTCGCAATGTCTTCTAAAGATAAGTCAATATCTTTAGCTGTGAACTTGTGTTTTTTCCAGAGATGATGTCCAAGATTGCTTGTGCTAAGTCCTTCAGGATTGCTTTTGAGAATGTCTAAGATCCAAGATGTGGCAGTAGCTTCATTCACGTCACTTTTAGCAGATGACGCCGATGTTTTTGATTTAGCTGTGTTTCTAGTCTTGCTGCCACTGCTTACTTTTGATTTTGAGCTACCTGAACGACTATCTCTAAAGCGACTACTTGGGTCGTTTTTTAGTTTTTCAAGTACTGCACTAAATCGTTTGGGTTCAATATCTATTTCGTAGGTTAGAACTTCATCGGCTGCTTCAACCAACACTTTGCTGATACTCATATCAACACCAACAATGATGACACGATTACGATTGCGTTTAAGTTCGTTGACAAGGTGGACTAAATCGCCATCACCTGTAACCAATACAAAGGTTGTTATGTCAGGTTGCGTATAGCAAAGGCGAACTGCCTCAACTGCTAATGCTACATCTGCACTATTTTTGATGACTCTGCCACTGTGAGGATTTCTACCAAGGATTTGCACCGTTTCAACAGCACGCATTAAAAACATGCTTTGGTCATCGTGTAAATGTCTGTGTTGCTGCCAGTTTGCGTAAGCTCTTGAAACGCCACGTTGTCCAAAGCGGTCAATTGCTTCAAGTAGTTCACCAATATCAGGGGTTAAGCCGTATTTGTCATTAAGACCAATTTTGATATTTTCCCAATCAATAAAAAGGCCAACACCTTCGTCGTTTTTTGTATACCCATCGTACAAGCTATCTTCAGCCATAGTTAATAATCTCAAATCTAGAGAAGCAAATAGTTTGCAGCTTCTCGGAATAAAGTTTTAGTGGGAGATTGTAAATGTTTAGTGTTTCTAAAAGATTTGGAAGTTTGTGCTATCTCTTCACTTTTTTCCACTTTTTTCCACTTTTTCTACTTTTTTCTACTTTTTTCCACTTTTTTTTTAAGTTTAAATATGCCTAGTTCTAAGGCGTCAAGATTTTGAAATATTTAGAAAAATGATTTTGGATGTAAATCCAGAAATCTCCCAACATCAAATTAACACATATTAATGAGGACTGAGATAACCTTTATTACGAAATTTACGGTAAGTGTTTATGTTGACGGTTGTATGATTTGGGTTCCTAGCTACAGTTTGCATCTAGTTTGCATCCAGTAAGGTTACAGTCGTACCAGAGTTGTTTTTTATCAATATGCTAGAGTCAACCTATGTCAACGAATTCTGTTCCAAATTTGGACTTTACAGATACAACAATTGAACGTGTTCAACACTTTATAAAACAGCAAGAAGCTCGTGGTGTCACGGCTTTACGAATAGCAGGTACTGCTGCAAAACCCAAACTGTGGTTAGTCAAAGACTCTGATCTTATGGATGGAGATATCAAGTTTCAAATCGCAGATTTTGATGTTTTCATAGATCCAAACAGTGCAGAAGCGCTTGATGGCATGATTGTTGACTTTGTTCAAGATGTGATGCAAGCAGGCTTTAAGCTCTACTACCCAAGTCCAACTTGGGAAGATGACCCGATTGCCCAAAAAGTTCAAGATGTTATTGATCAAGAAATTAATCCTGGTGTCGCGAGTCATGGTGGACGAGTGTCATTGCTCAAGCGAATTGATGATACGGTGCATATTGCACTAGGTGGTGGTTGTCAGGGGTGTGGTGCTGCTGATGTGACCTTGAAACAAGGTATTGAAGTAGCGATTAAAAAAGCTGCGCCAGAAATCAAATATGTCTTTGATGTAACGGACCATGCAAG
>CALGZD010000382.1 GCA_937934635.1 uncultured Deinococcales bacterium | reverse complement strand
ACATCCAGTGTTTGTGGATGAACATCTTCATCTACAAAGTAGCTATTGCTTTTAGACTTCTTGTTGACCCTTTTGAGCATGGTCATAGCTTCTGCTGCTGCGGTTGCTTCATCTAGCAAAGAGGCATTAGCAATTTCCATGCCTGTGATGTCCATAACCATCTGTTGAAAGTTAAGGAGTGCTTCCAAGCGACCTTGGGAAATTTCTGGTTGATAGGGTGTATAGGCAGTATACCAACCGGGGTTTTCAAGGACATTGCGCTGAATGACGGCTGGTGTGTACGTACCGTAATACCCCATGCCGATGAAAGAATCATAGATTTTATTTTGCTCAGCAAGCGTTTTGAGATAGGTGAGGCTTTCCTGTTCACTTTTTGCTTCTGGAAGATTCAAATTGCGACTCGCAATACTTTCTGGCACAGTTTTCTCGATAAGTTCGTCTATGCTTGAGAGATTAAGTGCAGTTAGCATTGCTGTTTGCTCAGCTTGATTAGGTCCGTTATGCCTGTATGCGAAGTTGTTTGTCAGAGTAACTTTTGACGTGTCAGACGATTGATTTGCTGGGTTATCAGGTAATTTTGTCATAAATCAACACTTCTTTCTGAACTTTAGCTTAGCTTTGGTATACTGTATTTGGTATATGGTATACCAGAATTTCTCTTACAGTGTTGTTGTGTATCTGACCTTCTGACCTTTTTGCCGCGAATTTACTTCAAAATTGGTTCAAAATTGGTTCAAAATTTTCAAAATTGGTTCAAATACAGTTGTAGGGGTTTGAATTAGCTATTTAAAAGGGGGGAATTGTGTATAGAAGGAAAAGTTAAATGCTTTTCCTTCCTGCAATTGTTTAGCTTTCGGTGATAAGGTCGTTATAGCCAGCAGCATCCATGAGATTAGCGAGTTCACTACTGTCTTCCATTTTTATCTTCATAATCCAGCCATCTTCAAAAGGGGATGTATTGATGATTTCTGGTGAATCTTCTAAATCGACATTAACTTCGATAACTTCGCCAGTGACGGGTGCATATAGATCAGAAGCAGCTTTTACTGATTCAACAACGCCGAAGGTATCGCCAGCATCTAAGCCAGCACCTACTTCAGGTAGTTCAATGTAAACAACATCGCCTAATGCTTCTTGTGCAAAGTCTGTGATGCCAATGGTCACAGTGCCATCACCTTCATCACGTGTCCATTCATGTGATTCAGCATATTTTAGGTCTTTAGGATTTGCCATTGCTCTAACTATCTCCTTTAAGTGTATTTAATGTGGGTATCTAAATATTTTTGGCTAGCTTAATGTAAAATTCTTTTTTCTGCAAGTCGGGTGTGTCCGCATATTGAAGGGTGAGCACGATGTTGGTGTAAGCTAAACTCTTTGAAAGTCTCATGCGGACACATCTTAGAGTTTTTTCTGCTTTGCTACAAAAACGTCTTAATAGTTGATGTATCTGTTAAATGGTGGGGCAAGTATTACATGTAGCAATTAACATTCTTCTAACGTTTCCACATAATATTGACCCATACTATAATGAGTTCGTTCCTACTCGTTACGAAGTTCCACGATTCACTGACCTAAGTCAGTTAATCGTGGAAGAGCTTTTCCAATTCTAATAGTTATAAATCAACGTTATATAAACGTATATTACATGCTTAAAAAGCTTACTATTTGAAGGGCATTTCAACAACCTTTGCAGCTATATCTTTATTTCGTACTTCGACTAAAAGCTCTGTACCAATTTCTGCGTCAGCTTTATCAACCCAAGCCATTGCTATAGCTTTGCCTAGTGTTGGCGACATTGTGCCTGAAGTGATTTTGCCTGTGGTCATTGTAGCTAAATCAAGACTCAGACCCAAACCAGTGTTATCTGTTTTTATAAGTGTTTTAACGATATAACCTTCTCTGGCAATACCTTTATGTATAAGTTCAATGCCAACAAGACGTTGAAAGCATCTTGTTTGTTCCATTTTTTCATATAGTGCTTCACGACCGTAAAAGTTCTTGTCTTTTACGACCCAAGCGTAGTCACTACAAAGTGGGTTAGTTGTAGCATCAAACTCATGTCCGAAAAGAGGAAAGCCCGCCTCAAGTCTTAAAGTATCTCTCGCACCAAGTCCACAAGGGGTAGTGCCAGCTTCAATTAAGGCATTCCATAACTGTGTGGCGTTGCTAGGACGAACAAAAATTTCATAGCCAATTTTTTCACCTGTATAGCCTGTTTTTGCAATACGAATGTTTGAAGATGCGTAATCAACATCAATATAGCGATTCTTTTTTAAATCAGTTAGTTCTTTGCTACAAACCTTTTCAAGCTGTATTTGTGCTTCTGGACCTTGTAGGGCAATCAGTGCCCAATCATCTGATTCATCGTGGACAGTGACAGCATAGTCAGTGGCTAACGTTTGTAGATGTGGCACGACAGCAGCACGATTAGAGGCATTGCAAACTACCAAGAAGTTATCTTCAGCTTCTCGGTAGAGGTAGATGTCATCAATTAAGCCACCCGAATCATTGGCAATCATTGAATAGTGGGCTCTGCCAATTTTGAGTTTAGTAGCGTCATTCAGACAGGCATAATTCAGGAATGCTTCGGCACCTGTGCCTGTCACACGAATTTCACCCATGTGGCTTACATCAAATAAACCAGAATGTTGTCTTACAGCTTCGTGTTCAGCCTTAATACCTTGGTATTGGATGGGCATTTCCCAGCCTGCAAAGTCAACCATTTTGCCACCGAGGGCAACATGGGTATCAAATAGTGGTGTGCGTTTTATTGTTGTCATGAAATTTTTGCCTGCATGATTTCTTTAAAGTGACCGATGTGTTTATGCATTTCTGCTTCTGCAACGTCAGGGTTTTTACTTGCAATGGCCCTGACAATAGCTTCGTGCTGCTTTTGTGATTCTTGACTACGAATTTCATTTTTGGTGATAACACGAAGGTTGATGAGCCTGCCTGTCAAGCTATCGATAACATCTTGAAGTGCCTGATTGCCAGAAAGCTCAGCAATCAGGCTGTGAAAGTCTAGGTCTGCTTGTATGTGCCCTGCAAAATCTTCAAAAGGAATGGTGGCACTGTGTTCTAACCGTTTTTCTAAAAGCAGGATGCCATCTTTTGATGCACGTTCAGCCACAAGGCGTACAGCCTTGGCTTCTAGCATCTCCCTAACTTCATAAATATCGATAGCTTCTTCTAAGCTGTATTCCCGAACTCGAATGCCCTTGGTTGATGATTCGAGTAAGCCTTCTTGCACAAGTTGCTTAAGTGCTTCACGAATAGGGGTGCGAGAAACGTCTAGGCTTTCAGATAGTTCACGTTCACGCAACCACTCACCGACTTTCAGGTTGCCTTCGAGGATTTCTTGTCTAAGGTGCTCATAGACACCTTCACGGATAAGTTGTGGTCGTTGAAAACTGGCTAATTTAGTCATAAGAGTTAAAGAGGTATGGGTTTCAAAGTTGTGGTAGTTTTTAAGCTATAACATAAGTGCTTGCTTCCTAGAGAGTCTTTACTAGATAATCTTTACTAGAGAATCTTTAGACAGTATAAAGCAAAGTAACTTAAATTGCACTTAGTATACGGTATACCAAGTACAAAAATGTTTCTGAGAATACAATTTTGTTTAGTCTTTAATATGATTTTTGAAAGCGAAAAATTTCTTTGAGTGAAGTGCTACTGCCTGATTGATAAGGAATTGATGGCCTCACCGAGTTATGGATTTTGTCAGCGTTTTCACGAAATAACTGTACACACTGAATAACTGTACACACTGAGTGGCTTTATTCTTACTGTGTGTTTTTCACAGACACTCGTTACGAAGCTCACCGATTAACTGCTGTCGCAGTTAATCGTGAAATTGCTTTGTGAATATTGCTTTGTGAATAATGCTTCTAACCATTTTCTTTTCTGGTGGGTTATACTGCTAGCACATATGAACTCTTACAAAAAACTTATTTTGTTGTCATTTATTTTTTGCATTTTTAGTATTCCCTCTATAGGTCTATCACAACAGACAACGGTAGCTGTTAATTCACCTACGCGAATTTTGATTTTGCCTTTTGATGTTGCAGGTGCAGCTGAGCCTTATGCGCTTGGATTTCCAGTGGCTTTAGAACGCAGTTTCAATGTTATTGACGGTGTTTTTGTACCACCTATTGGCGATGGCTTTGTGATGTACCAGCGTTTGCAGCAGGCACAGCGTTTTGATGCTGCAAGCTTGGCAGAACCTTATAACGCTAGTGTGATTGTCAGTGGTCGTGTAGCGGCGGATGGCAATGTGCAGATTGGTTTATCGGGACCGAACTATTTAGAACCCGAAGACCATTTTTACAGTGGTAACTTAGCTGATCCAAAACGACTTATTGGCGAGGTGCTTTATGGCACGCTACAAACGATAGGAATTACACCTACAGATATAGATATTACAGAAATCAATGCTGTTTTGTCACAAGTGCCATCACTACCTGGTATGCAGGTTGCTGCTAGCTCGAGCAGTCGAATTCTAGTTCCTAGCAAATCTGAAATTGATGCTGCATTTGCTCTAGACCCTAACTCAAGTTGGGTTTTGGCAGAGCGTGCTCGTACCTTAAGTTCTGGTTTTTCACCTACTGAAGCTTTGAGTGTTGCTGATCAGGCAGTAAGCATTGCACCACAAGATATTGAAGCTGTTATTGTCAAAGCAGTTGTACATCAATTAGCTGGCAATATAGAACAAGCACGTCAAGCCTACGCAGCAGCTTTGCAGATAAATCCAAACCATCCGATTGCTTTGCAGGGAAGAGCGTCATTAACTAATGACCTTGCGCAAGCGCAGTTTGACTTGAACCAAGCCTTGATTATGTACCCTCGCATGGAAAGTGCGTATCTTTTCCTTGCACAATTACAAAGTGGCAATGGTGGCAACCAAGCACTACAAACGTTGCAAAAAGGTGCATTGAAAGTTCCAACATCACAGCGTTTAAAGCGTGCCATTATTGAAGAAGCTGCAAATATTGGTGATAGTTCAAGTGCATTGAGCTACCTTCAAGGTTTAGTAAGCAGTAGCCCTAGCCCAGAGAGTTATGCCTTGGCGACAAGTTTGCCAGCAGATATTTTTAATGATGCTCTGAATATGGTACGAGAAGGTCAGGGTCGTTTCCCTGAAAATGTAGATTTGCTTATAGCTGAGGCAACTTTGTACAACAATAACGGTGATGTTGCTTCGACAATCTCAACTTTGGAAAGGGCGCAACAGCTTGCACCAACGAATGTTGTAGTCCTTAACCAACTAGCGATTACCTACGCTAGAAATGGAGACATTGAAAAAGCACAAGCAGTTATTGAAAGTGGTACTGATACGCTTGATAACATCATTGTTCAATATAACCTGGCGCAGATTTTGCTCGAAGCAGGTAATCAAAATGCTGAAGCAGTAAGAATTCTTGATGCGATTCAAGGTGTCTATACCAATGATCCTGACTTCTTCACTGTCTATGGTATTGCGCTTGGACGTATTGGTCAGATTGATAGAGCCGTTGTTGCTTTAAATGAAGCGCTTAGACTCAATCCAAACGCTACTGAGGCAGCACAAGCAAGAGATGCTTTGTCACAAGCGGCAAGTACCACAACATTTATTACTGATGAAGCAATTGTTGGCGCAGATGTTAGCCAGTTAAATGAACAGCAGAGTGCGCTCTTTAACAATGCTTTTAAAGCTTTGGCTGATGCGAATGTAACGCAAGCACTAACAGATTTAGAAGCAGCTCGAGCCCTCGGGGACAACCCTCAATTAGCCTTTTATCATGGCTATGCTCTCCAAACAGAAGGTCGTTATCAGGAGGCAATTGCTGCTTACAATGTTGCTTTGGCAACCTTGCCAGATAGCCCAACCCTACTGAATAATCTTGGTTTTGCTTCTTACAGCGTTGGTGATTTGCAAACGGCCGTGGGGCACTTAGAAAGAGCGGTAGCGATAGACCCTAACTACAACGAGGCTAAGTTGAACCTTGGTTTGATTAGCTATGCTGGTGGAAACTTTACTAGAGCAGTTGAGGTTTTACAAGCTGTTTCAGCGGATAATCCTGCGTTGATGGATGTTATGGTGAATATCAATCAAGGTGAAGAACAACTTAGCTTTGCTGACCTGATAGCTCGAGCCCAACAACAAGAGCAAGCACAACTTAGTGGTGTACAAACTACTGGTACCATTAATTTATCGCCAGATGCACAAGCTGCTTTGGATGAGGGCATTGCCTTACTAGATGAAGACCGTTATGCAGATGCAGCGGGTAGTTTTGCACGCTCACGCTCTGTTGAAGATACGGCTGCTGCTGCTTTTTATCATGGCATTGCGTTACAACGTAGTGGGCAGCCTGATCTTGCGATAGAAGCTTACTTACGTGCTACCGAAGACTTCAGTGATAATCCAAACTTGCTTAATAATTTAGGCTTTGCCTACTTTGTTGTTGGCTTTTCAGGTGAAGCACTCTTGGCTTTTGAAAGAGCACTTGCGATTAACCCTTCAGATAAGAGTACGCTGCTCAATTATGGCATCGTGAACTACAAGCTCGAGCGTTACTCAAAAGCTGTCGAAGCATGGGAAGAAACAATTCGTCTTGACCCGACATTGGCTGAAGCACCTCTGACAATTGATGAAGTGACACCTACAGCACCACTACGTGAGTTGCTGGAGGTGGCTAGACAGCGTGTAGCAGGCTAAGCCTCAATCTAGATATTTACAAGATGGCGTAGAGGATACGAATTACCTCTACGCTTTTTTTATGCATTTGCTATGCTAGCGAACATGACTATTCGTAAAGCTGTGCAAAATCGTCCAGCCTATAACTTTACAGCAAAAGCTTACAGCATCAAGCTAGATCAAAATGAATCCCCCTATGATTTATCGCCAGATTTAAAAGAAAAAGTTTTTGATAGACTTCGTACTATTGAGTTCAATCGTTATCCAGAGATTCACGCAGATAGTTTGCGAAAAGCCATTGCAGATTATTGTGACTGGACTGAGTTAGGCGTAGCTATTGGTTCAGGGTCTAACACGCTAATCAGAAGAATGATTGAAATCAGTGGTTTGGGGCAGACTGTGCTATGTCTAAAGCCAACCTTTGCAGTTTACGAGCTAGACGCTAATTTGCTAGAACCAGATGCTTTGATTGAGCTACCGCTAAATGATGATTTTAGTCTGCCACTTGAAGCATTAAAAGACATATTGCGTGATAAAACAGGTGTGTTTTTCTTAGCAAATCCAGCAGCACCTACAGGAAATGTACATCCAGAAGATGAAGTATTAGAACTTCTTCAAACAGCACAAAGGAACAACTGGACGGTTATTATTGATGAAGCCTATCATCAATTCTCTGATACAGATTATTCAAAATTGATAGCTGACTTTCCAAGCATTATATGTCTGCGTACACTATCTAAAGCCTTTGGTCTAGCAGGTGTACGTTTGGGCTACGCACTTGGTAATCCTGACATGATTCAGCATGTGCAAAAAGCGATACCACCCTTTTCAGTGTCGGTATTGCAACTAGCCACTGCCGATGTTGTGTTGACTGAAGGTAGGCAAGTTGTTGAGGATTACATACAAGAAGTAAAA
>CALGZD010000381.1 GCA_937934635.1 uncultured Deinococcales bacterium | reverse complement strand
GAAATTTGTGCAACTAAATATAGCTTTAGTCGTGAAGCGCAGGATGATTTTGCAATTCGTTCTTATGAACGAGCCATAGCAGCAGCAGAACGTGGTTTTTTTAAGGATGAAATTGTGCCTGTTGAAGTTAAAGGTCGCAAGGAAACAGTCGTCGTTGATAAAGATGAAGAACCAGAACGAGTACGCTTTGATAAGGTACGTGGGCTTAGAACAGTCTTTAAAGCTGATGGGACAGTAACCGCTGCAAATGCTTCAACCATTAACGATGGCGCTGTAGCTTTAGTACTTTGCACTGAAGACTTTGCTAAGGCTAATGGCTTGCCTATGCTTGCAAGTATTGATGCTTATGCAGCGAATGCACATGAACCAGAAATGTTTACAACTGCGCCTGTCGGTGCAATGCAAAAAGTGTATGACACGCTTGATGTTAAGCCTACGGATATTGACCTCTACGAGATAAATGAGGCATTTTCAGTGGTACCTATGGCTGCGATGGAAGAATTCGGTTTAGATGCCGAACAAGTCAATGTAAATGGTGGCGCAGTTGCGATTGGACATCCAATTGGTGCATCTGGCGCACGTATCACGGCAACACTTATCAATGCACTTCGAGATCAAGGTAAGTCAAAAGGTATGGCTTCTATATGCATCGGTGGGGGAGAAGCACTTGCTCTCGCCATAACGGCACTATAGTGCAAGATAATAATCCAGTTCTTGAAAATCAAAAACATCAAAAAGCCGCTCGTCGTATAGCTACTACGCTGTTTTCTGGTCAGGCTATTGGCTCAGCAGCTATGGCAAACATTAGCTCTATTGGCGCGATTATTGCTGCTGCACAGATTGGTGAACGTTGGTTAGGATTGCCTTCTGCACTGCATACGGTTGGTAGTGCGGTTATGGCGCTAATTATAGGGTTTTTACTAAATCGAATAGGACGTCGAAACAGTCTGCTTTTTGGGTTAGGCGTGGGGATTTTTGGTGGTGTCATTTCTGTTTTAGGATTACTTCAGGGAAAACCTTGGTTATTTATCTTAGGTTTACCTTTTATGGGCAGTGCTAAAGCCTCACTAAATTTTGGACGCTTTATTGTTGCTGAGGTATTTCCAAAAGCACAACGTGGACGTGCAGTTGCTACGGTTGTTTGGGGTTCGACGATTGGTGCTGTAGGTGGACCATTTTTAATTGAACCCCTTGCACGTCTGTCAACATCTTTAGGTCTTTATGAACATATAGGTATATATCTATTACCTGTGGCACTCTATATAATCATTTCTATATTTTTTAGTATTGGTTTGCGTCCTGAACCTGAAGCTTTGATTAAACAAGTTGTAGTTTTAGATAATGAAGAGAGTAGAGCAAACGCTGAAAGTACTGGGATAGCAGCAGAAGATAACAACTATATACGAACGTATCGTGAAATCTTTAGTTCACCACCTATTGTTACAGCGATGTCAGCAATGATTATTGGTCACCTTGTGATGGTGATGATTATGGTGGTCACTTCAGTTCATATGGACCATCATGGACACAGTTTGACAAATATTGGTGCTGTATTGTCTTCTCACACTTTTGGGATGTTCTTCTTTTCTGTGTTGACAGGTGTATTGCTTGATAGATTTGGTCGCGCGCCTGTGATTAGTGCTGGAGCCTGTATTTTGGTTTTAGCAGCCTTGATTGCACCATTGTCGTTGCATTTGGTTCCACTTAGCTTCTCGCTTTTTTTGCTTGGTTTAGGGTGGAATTTTTGCTTTGTTGGTGGCTCAACTATGCTTTCTGACCAGCTCAAACCTGCTGAGCGGGGCAAGGTGCAAGGTGTGAATGATTTGCTAATAGGGGGGATTGCAGCAACAGCATCACTTGTTAGTGGCTTTGTTTTTGCCTCTTTTGGTTATTCTGTTATGGCTATTGTTGGAGCGATTTTGGCTGCACTTTTACTGATGAGAGTTGTCATTTGGTTTTTGAGATTTCGCTAATACCTGATGTTTGCTTTCTTTGTTGTTTTGTGTAAATGGTGTGTTCTGGACGGCTTTTCTTAAGAATTCTTCATCTGATTTCGATAATGCTTTGTGTGCTTTTTATGTAATACTAGCCTATGAAAATTTCAGTGAGGAAGATGGAAGAGGGCGAGGGCATTGTAATTCCAAAAAGTGTTTTGGATAAGCTTGGCACAAAAGACTTGGAACTGGAGATTGTTGGGCGTAGCATTATTTTGAGTCCAGAAAATCATAAGGCAGATTCTGAGGAATATGCGACAAAGTCTTTTTTGAAAGTTAAGGAACGACGAGAGAAGATGTTGAAACGCTTTGGTAAAGCACGTTAGTTTTTTATGTAGCGTTTCGTCTGGCGTTAAGCTTTGATAATGAAGTCCGTAATGCTTTAAAGAAAAGTAGGGAGGTTGTAAGCTCAACTCTCTACTTTTTCCATTTTATAGTACGAAAAACATTAAAGTTTACATTAAAGTTAATGAGTTTTTGTAGCACACCTATCATTCAACTCTAAAACTATACTGTAGACTGTATTTATGAAAAGAAAACTATCATTACAGAGTTTGGCTGTTGTTAAGTACATGTTAGAGCGTCCTAAAGGGGATGTTTTTGGGCTCGAGCTCATCGAAGCTATCCAATTACCTGCTGGTACGATTTATCCAATCCTGACCCGCCTAGAAGATGCAGGCTGGATTGAAGGTGAGTGGGAAAGTCTTGAGCGTAAAGATGCAGGACGTCGTCGAAGGAAGTATTATAAGCTTACAAAAGAGGGTAAGCAAGACGGTCGCAAACAGTTGAAAGAGAGTCTTAAGGCTTTAGAGCGTATGGGCTTATTTGTCGATAAGAAAAGTAAAAGCCCTGCTAAGAAAAAGAAATAGCCCATAATCAAGAACTAAATATAGTTTCAAGCTATGAGCTAAAGCTTTTATCTTGATGATAATTGATATTAGGTCAATACTTCATCCAGTGTATTGATAATCGTTTGTGTTTCTTCGATAGTATTGTAATGCAATAAAGAAATGCGAACAACACCG
Source organism: uncultured Deinococcales bacterium (assembly GCA_937934635.1). Next base: position 784 of record CALGZD010000381.1, on the reverse strand, counting down.
TCGTTTGTGTCTAGACCGAGAGCTTGACAAAGGCGATAGGCGTAAAAGTGACCACTACTACAACCAATATTTCTCTGTCTTAAAGCATTTGCAATATCTGAAGATGATTGTTTGTTGCTGCTGAAACCGATGGTTGGGGCACGCTTTGAACGGTCATTTTCTAAGCCACCGTATACCGTTATGCCATCTTTTTGTGTTAGATAGTCTAAGAGCATTCCCATTAGTTTGCTTTCCTGTATTTCAAAGTGTTCAAACACCTCAGCACAGTCAGCACTAATCGTTCCTGTGTCGATACCTAAATCTTTAGCAATAGCTTGATAGTAATCAACCACACCTGAAGCACAGGCAATGTCGTTGTGATGTGGTCCTGCTGGCGTTAGTTTATAGCTGATACCTTTTGCCTCATTAAAAAAGTGTCCTTGATGACTGAGCTTTTCTAGCCAAGATTTACGAACATAGAGTAGACCAAGATGTGGACCATAAGTTTTGTACAGACTATACATGTAGGCGTCAACATCTAGATCAATAAAATCTAAGTGTGCATGAGGTGCCCACGCTACACCATCAACAATCACTTTAATATCGGCATTAACGGCTCTGATATTTTTGACAATTGCTTTTACATCGTTGACTGCACCAACAAGGTTAGAGCAGTGAGGGAAACATATCACTTTGGTTTTATCCGTAATGAGGTTGATAAGGTCTTGAGGATTTAAAATGCCTGTTTCTGGATCCACTTTACATTCACTGATGACCATGCCACGGTCTGCTAGACGGCGCCAAG
>CALGZD010000380.1 GCA_937934635.1 uncultured Deinococcales bacterium | reverse complement strand
AAAGATGAATGTCATAAAGATATAGTCGCAAAGATTGCGAAATAACCGAAGGATAAAGGCTTGAAAACCTTGTGTATTGACTGGGATTATGACATTTATGATTCACTTCGGTATTAGGTCAGTTAATCGTGGAAGAGCTTTGATTTTTTAATCAATCAATACAATCACAATAAAGAGCTAGGAGATTTGATCTTAGTTTGTCAGGGTATTGTGATGTCCTAAGTAGAAAACTTAGGATGTTACAGATTCGTGAATATTCAGTGAATCTTATGTTATGCCTCCATTCCATACTAAGATATGACAATGTTGATGATAATGTTGTGCCGAGCCTAAACTTTACTCCGCCAAATTGATATATCAACCACTAGGTACAACGCTTAACACAATATGTCTAGACATACCGCTAGCATCTACTAATAGAGGATTTACTCACTAGAATATAGGCAACCCATGATTGACAGATATTTACGCACTCCAAAAGATATTGTTTTGAAAAGCCTTGCACAACCTGTTGCTAAGTTGAATCCTACTGTGGTTACAGGTATTGCACTTTTGGTAGGCATTGCTGCTGCCTTGAGCCTTGCATATGGGCAATATTGGTTAGGACTTGGGCTTTGGGTCGTAAATAGAGTCTTAGATGGTCTTGATGGCACGATTGCCCGATTAACAGAGCAACAGACTGATTTAGGTGGCTACCTCGATATATTGAGCGATATGGTGATTTATGCAATTATTCCGATTGCACTTGTTATTGCCTCACCTTCGCCAGCGTTATATATAGCCTTAGCTGCCTTACTTGCTAGCTTTTATATCAATGCAGGCTCTTGGATGTTTTTATCTTCTATTTTAGAAAAACGGAATCAGGGTGCAAGGTCTCAAGAAGAGCAAACAACAGTAACCATGCCTACAGGGTTAATCGAAGGTGCTGAAACAATCGCATTTTTTTGTGCTTTTATCATTTTCCCAAAAGCATTACTTTGGCTTTTTATAGCTATGACTATTTTAGTGACCTATACCATGTTGCAGAGAATTATTTGGGCAGCAAAATATATTAAATAGGCACGTCTTAAAAAGATACCACCCCTTTTGGGTAGTGACGTACCACCCAACCACCTACTATCTTATAAACAGCAAAGACGGTACTCGCACACTTTAATTTGGAGGTACACGAATGAATACACAAATAGACACACTAGAAACTAAACAAAATAACATGGCGAACAAAAGTTTTTTAGAAAAGCACTTTCAAAAGCTTATTGCAGTTGCTTTTTGGGTCATTATTATTGCAGCATTTTTTGGATATATCCGTACGCAAGGATTAAGCCTAAGTGACGCTTTTGATCAAACGCTTAATTTTATGAAAACAAGCCCTTGGGCACCACTCATCTATATATTGATTTATACACTGAGACCGCTAGTGCTTTTTTCAGCGCTTGTACTAACTCTTGCAGGAGGTTTCCTATTCGGACCAATTTGGGGCATTGTTCTTGTAGTGATTGGTTCAAATGCTGGTGCAAGTTTAGCCTACTTCATGGGTAAAGTGCTTGGTGGTAACTTCTTTGGTGATGAATCTTCAGAGCAGGGTGTTATTCAGAAGTACGCAACTAGAATGCGTAACAACAGCTTTGAAACTATTTTGACCATGCGTTTTATATTCTTACCTTATGACCTAGTAAATTATCTTGCTGGTTTTCTTAAAGTCGATTTTAAAGCCTTTTTATTTGCAACTATTGTGGGGTCTATTCCGGGAACGCTTGCCTTTACCTTAGCGGGAGCTTCAATAGAAGAGCTTAGTTTAACTAGTAGACCTGATATAAACCCTTGGGTACTTGTAGCATCTGTAGTTATTTTTATCGTTAGCATTGTTGTATCCAGATTGTTTAAAAAGCGTGAAGGTATTACAGCTTAAAGTTAATATCTAAATACCCAAATATTTATTAACCACATAGTTTTGGTATTACATGAACTATAAGCATCAACTACAAGTAGCGTTTCCACGTAACAACTGTACACACTAATACCGAAGTGAATCATAAATGTCGTAATCAAAAATATAACGAAACTTAATAGTCGAGCTGTCCTTCGGTTCTAATGACAACTTTTTCTGTTGATGAATTATGACTTTCTTTTTTCAGTTTAGTATAAGTGAGTTAATTCTTACTCGTTACGAAGCTCGCCGATTCACTGCTGTCGCAGTGAATCGTGGAAACGCTCATATATTTATGTGAGCTTGTATGTTGCATATAGGTGAAAGAAATGTTTTGATAACTGTCTTCCAAAAATCAGACACAAAAGCCTAACTAGCTGTTGCTACCCTAGCTTGATTTTGTTTGACTTTTTTAGGGGCATAGTGAGGCGGCATACTCAAGGTATGACTCCTATTCCACAATTTACAAAATTTATTAAGTCAAACCTTATATTTTGAATTGTAAGTAGGGGCATATGGATGATTTTCTCAATACATAGGGTGATTAGCACGTTTATGGTGTTAGGAGTGCTTGTGTTTTTAACAAGTTGTGGTGATGATATTATCTTTGATAATCAGTTACCTTCGACTGACACTTCAGTTACGCAGACGTCTACACCATCAAATAGTGGTAGTAATACCAATAATACAAGTAGACCACCTGTTTTTGTTAGTAAGCCTATAACTCGAATTGCACAAGATAAGCAATACGATTACACAATAGTGGTAGACGATCCAGATTTTGGAAGTCAGCTTGCTGTAACTGCCTCAAAGTTACCAAGTTGGCTCGAGCTCACCCAACAAAATAATCAAAGCGTGATTGCAGGTTTGCCTACCAAAGAACATATTGGTGGACATGCAGTCGAACTCGTA
>CALGZD010000379.1 GCA_937934635.1 uncultured Deinococcales bacterium | reverse complement strand
ACTGCGTATGAATCTTGCAGTACTCACCTTCAATAGTTGCCCACTTGTAGCTCCCAATCGGACTAAGTTTTAAACGCCCAGAAGGCTTAACTTCTCGTACAATTGCCCCTAACGTATCAATATGAACTGCTACGGAACGTGCCTGATTCGCATCAATCACCTTAGAATCTGCAAATAAATGCCAGACCAGTGCCCCTTTTGGCGTTCGTTCATACACAATGTCTACATCATTGCCTAAATCATTCAGAAAAGAAGCGACATAAGTTATTGCATCTTCTGTAAATCCTGTGGGTGACGGGATATTCATTAGTTCAAGGAGTGTTTGCACACAACTATCTAAATCAATTTGTGGAGACAGTAAACTTTCAGATAATGCGTTTTCAACAGCATTTTCCATTTCCATTTTCATTTCAGATTCAGATTCAGAAGGTTGCAGGGAAGTATTTGACATTTTAATTAGGATTTCCTGTAATGCAGGAGTATAGATTTAAAAATATGAATAATTACTGATTTTCAATAGTATCTTCAGTATCAATTATTGATTTTGACTTTTCCCAATTACGCTTAAAGGTGTCTAAACTAGGAAAACCAGAAGGTTGCATAATGCCCTTTGGTTTTGCCGTAGTATCACACTCTGGGCACGTCACTTCATTAATTTCAGAGACGTCTGCATCCGAAGAAAAAACATGTCCACAAGTTGCACACATCACTTGTGGAATAATGCTTTTATTTATCATTACGTATCATACCCTAATTGCTTGCTATACATTTTGATTACCGTATATCGCATTAGCTAGTAGCTTAGTGGTTAGTAGCTTAGTAGCTAGTAGCTAGCTTTGACGATATTTACCAAATACAAGTACACGCTTTTTCTTTTTCTTCACTAACTGACGAGTGCTATCACTCTTTTGTATCTGTAAATCTTCAACATCACTCTCAACTTTATCAATAAAAGCTTCAAAAATCTCTTGGACCTCTTGCTGAACTTCTTCATCAACTTGAGTCTTTGAGTCTGTCACCTCTTTAGCTTCAAGTGACTTAGCTTCAAGTAGCTCAGCTTCAAGTATCTCGTCTATCTCATCATTGTCATTATCAAGAACTATTTCTTCTATCTCTTGTTCGATAAGATCATCAAATTCCGATAAAGAAAATTCTTGAAAAATATCATCAACTTGCGGTGGTACAAGTGGTACAACCTCTTGAAAAACATCTTCTGCTCCAACCCCCGTCTGTTCTAGAGCCTCTTCTGCTTTCTTTAGGGTGTCTTCTGCTTTCTTTGTAGTATGTGCTTTGACATAAGCTGCCTGCGGTGAAGCATCTTTATCTTTCTTTTTACTCGCCTTTTTATTTTTCGACTTCGTTTGCTTGTTTTCTGCTTGCTTAGTTTCTTTTAAAGCAGTTTCTGCTAACGTGGTTTGTCCTAACGCAGTTTCTCCTAACGCTAAATCAATCTGACGAGATAGCGGGTTGGCAGCTGCAAACTGCACTTTGACATGCTGCCCTAAACGATACTTGGTGTTGCTGGCTTTACCAACTATCATCATCGAATCTTCGACATAGAAGTATTGGTCGCCTTTTAGCTCACTAATATGCAATAATCCTTCGATGCCGTTGGGGTGGGCGATAAATATGCCGTAGCTCATCACACCAGTAATTGTTCCGTCAAATACCTCGCCCAGATGCTCTTTCGCCCATAGGGCTTCAAAGTAATCCTTTAAGTCTCGTTCTGCGTCTTCAGCATTGCGCTCGAGCTCACTTGTGTGCGGCGCCAACTGTTCAACTTCATAACTTAATCTAGCATGTTCTTTTTTAGTGAGCTTCTTCTTCAAATGTGCTCGAAGTACTCTATGAACAATAAGATCTGGATAGCGCCGAATCGGACTAGTGAAGTGCAAATAGTTCTCAAATGCTAAACCAAAATGCCCTAAATTTTCAGGACTGTAACGTGCTTGTTTCAACGAACGCAACATAAGCATGTTAATAAGCTGAGCTTCTGGCTTACCCTTAGCCTCAGCAATCACCTCTTGTAAAGACTCCACGGTTAGCTGTGTTTTATAGCCTAACTTCTGCAATGTCTTTTGCAACTCTTGAAGCTTATTGTCACTTGGATCTTCATGAACACGGTAAAGGGCAGGAATCTTTTTATCCTGCATATATTTAGCTACCAAACGGTTCGCTAAAAGCATAAACTCTTCAATCAGATGCCGAGAGCTACTGGATGTTATTGGAAAAACAGTCAACGTACCGTCTTCGGCAACATCAACCCTAGTCTCTGGAAAATCAAAATCGAGCGCACCTTCATTAAAACGCTCAGCACGAAGCTTCTGACTTAACTCTTGCAAGGTCTTAACATCTTTTTCCAACTTTTTCTTACCATCTGGTAAACGTCCACCATCAAAGAAGTCTTGTACCTGTTCATAAGTCAAACGAGCATTTGAATTGATAACTGCTTCTTTTATTTCAAAACCTTGTAACTGAGCATCTGAATCTAGTTCAGCAATTACAGAAAATGTAAGACGGTCTTCTCCCTCAACCAGCGAACAAATACCATTGCTAAGTGATTCTGGAAGCATGGGCAGAACTGAACCAGGTAGATAAACACTGGTAGCTCTAGCTTTCGCTTCTTGGTCTATATAACTACCCTCTTGAACATAGTGCGATACATCTGCAATGTGAATGCCAACTTTGTAACGTGTACTCTTACCTCGACCACTACGTTCGATTGAAAGTGCATCATCAAAATCTTTTGCATCGCTACCATCAATCGTAAAGGTATTAAGCTCACGCATATCCAAACGACCACGAATAGCACTAGCCTTAACTTCTTTTGGCATTGCTTCTGCTTCTTCTAAAACTTGTGGTTCAAAGTAATCTGCCAAAGCGAACTTAATAATCACAGCACGAATCTCTGCTTCTGGGTCTTCCCCAGCCTTACCAAAGCTTTCAACAACCTGACCATAGGCTTCTGCTTTTTGGCTTTTCTTAGATGACTTTTTTGTACTAGCTTTCCCAGACTTTTTAGGTGATTCTTGGTCTTCAGGCCACATAATCTTTGCTGCAATGCGTGTACCTGCCTCAAGCTCACCAATAGTCGTTGGGTCGAGTTTAAAGTGCTCTCGAATTTTCGAATCGTCTGGACGAAGTAGCGCATAGCCTTTTTTGTAATCGAGCGTTCCAATGATGACATCAAGCTTACGCTCAACAACATCAACAACCTCACCACGTGGGCGTCCTCTTGAGCGACCGTGTCCAGTTTTTGGACGTACTACAACTTTGTCGCCATCAACCGCACCACCAAGATCTTCTTCTGGAATCATGGTGTCACGACGCCCAGGCTCTTCAGACAACAAAAATCCATAGCCTTGTGAAGTAACTTGTAGTGTGCCAACTAAATAGTTTTCTTTAGCTTTCTTATATGGCAAACCATAGGTTCTGCGACGTGAACGCTCCAACTTACCACTATCCACCATGCTGCTCAGCAGTGCACGCAGCTCAGTACGATTTTCTAAATTAAAATGTGTTTGTATATCTTGTAAATGCCAAGTTTTTTTAGAAGATTTTTTTGCGCTATCAGTAAAAAATTTTAAGATTTCTTTTTCAGTAATTTCCATAAGTTTATATAATCAATCGTTTTTATGTCTTTATGCTACACCATTTTACTATGGGAAGATGTCTAAATAACACACAAGTAATAGGCAACTAGGCAACTTCGGCGATAAGACATTTAGGCAGACGTCTCAATTTCCTTACCTCATGTCCTTACCCTATGTCCTTACTTAAGACATAACTTAGGACATATAGAAACTTGTTAACAAAGCATAACTAATCTATGAAATCTAGATTTAACTTTTACTAAAACAATTACCTAAGTTTACACAAGCTTAGGTAAGTTTATTTATACAGGCTTACATAACAGATTTACATAACAGATTTACCTAACAGATTTACATAGGCTTGGCAAAAGTAAGCGTCCAATAATACCTATATTGACTGTTTGGATTCTCTGCAAAGCCAATACCTATTTCTGTGTAATTAGGACTCATAAGACCTGTACAATAACTGTTCGTCTCTAACAAACTAGCCATAACATCTTCAACAGTTGGGCGACCAGCAATGATATTT
>CALGZD010000378.1 GCA_937934635.1 uncultured Deinococcales bacterium | reverse complement strand
TTAGCGTTTCCACGTAACAACTGTACACACTAATACCGAAGTGAATCATAAATGTCATAATCACAAACATATCGAAGCGTTGTAACTTGTGTGCCCTTCGGTTCTGATGACAACTTTTTCTGCTAATGGATTATGACTTTCTTCTTTCAGTTTAGTATAAGTGAGTTAATTCTTACTCGTTACGAAGCTCGCCGATTCACTGCTGTTGTAGTGAATCGTTGAACTGCTATGAATAAATACAAGATGTGATTATTCACCCTTAGATTTGTACTTGTTAAAGCACTAACCTTTTAAAGCAGGGAGATAAATATCAAAGCTAGTGCCTTCACCAACGCTACTTTCGACTTCTATATAACCACCGTGTTGATTAACAATCTGTTTAACAATCGCAAGCCCTAAGCCTGCACCACCATTAGCACCCTTATAAAATTTTTCGAATATTTTATTGAGGATTTCGTCAGGCATTCCTGCACCTTCATCTTCAATTCGCATAATGACATTCTCATTGCTCAAACGGAAGCTAAGCGTTACTTTTGAGGTGTCGCCACCACATGCTCGGATGGCATTGTTAACAATATTTCTTGTGGCTTGCTTAAGTCGCCCAGGATCACCTAAGACCAGACCTTCATCGAAGTTTTCCAAATCTTGATTGAGTCGACTACCTTGTAAACCTACGTAACGGACACCTGGAAATTCACTAGCTATAGCACTAAGAACTTCTTCACCAACATCTACTAAAAAGGGTTCATATTCCCTGACAACTTCACCACGAGAAAGTTGTAACAGATCTGCGACCACACCGCTCATACTATGTGAAATGCGAACAGCATCGTCGATTTCTTGGCTCGAGCCCTCAGGCAACTTCCGTTGCGCCCGCTCTAGAAAGCCTTTCATACTAGTTAGCGGCGTTCTAAGTTCATGACTGGCTTCTGCCAAGAAAGCTAATTGTTGGTTCATGGCATCTCGTAAGCGTTCAATGAGAACATTAAGTACAGTATGCAAACGACCAATTTCGTCATCAGGACCAATATAGGGAAGACCCTCTAAGTTGTTTGGGTCTAACTGGGCAGCACTTTCCGATAGGCGTGAAATAGGCTTGAGCGCTTGAGTAGCTACATAGTAACCAATAATGCTGCTAATAAGTGCAAGGATCAGAGATGTAGCGACTAAGGCTCTAGCGAGTCGTCTAAGAATGTCATTGATATATCTAGTAGATTTGGAACTTACAATAGTAACAGGAAGTGTATTCGCATCGGATAATAGTAAAGGTGCAAATACTGACTTTATTGGTTCACCCTGAAAGTTTTTATTGAAGACACCCGTGCCATCTTTTGAATTAGATATGAACCATTCGCTGGGTAAAGCACCAAAGCTATCTTTATTATCTTGATTGAGCAAACCAGTAGGACCATAGAGTTGATTGATGATTCCCTGTGAAGTGACAGATGAATTACCACTTCTATTTGCAGTTGAATCACCATTTGTAAGGTTATTTCTTACCGAAATAACATTGCGTTCAAGTTCTGCTTGTAAGTCTTGTTGTAATACATTATTAACAACGATAAAAGAAATAATTGCTGCGATGAGACCAAGTAGAATAGTAGATATACAACTTAGTAAGACAACACGCCACTTGAGTGCCAGACCTCTTTTGGTCAAAAAGACATTATCAGGAAGAACATCAGTCAGTGTTTGAGACACATTGAGTGGCTTTGTTGATGTTCGTGACCCTGTTGTTTTTGTTGATATGGAATTTCTATTTGCCATATACGTACCGCAATCTTACTATTAAACCTTTGTATCTTTAACACTGGTATCTTTATACGAATACACTATTGCTATAAATATTCTTGTAGAGTTAAGTATAGCACCAATTTCTTAAACAAGTATATAGAGTTTAACTAGTACCTTGTTACTGGACAAATCGTATTGAATATTTTTTACACTGAATACTTTTCACTGAATATATTGTTTTGAGAGTCTTAAAAGTTGGTTGAGTCCAAAAAAGTATGTCATTCTGAATGTAGCGCAGCGAAATGAAGAATCTCGTTTTTTACCTGTGCGACGGAGATTCTTCGCTATCGCTCAGAATGACATTTAATTTCTAAATGGATAAGATAATAATTCCTCAACCGACTTTTATGGGTAGCTAATTGTTTCTTGGATTTAGAAAAAGAAAAAATAGCCTAATCTACACTTCTGAGTTCAGGCTATTGAACGTTACAATATGCTCAGCAACAGCTTAGCAGTAGGGAATTATAAAGTTGTTATGAGGGTTAAGCTTTGACTGCGTAACCAATGCCACGAACTGTACGAATTACGCCAAAACCACCAACATCGCGAAGTTTGTTGCGGATGTTTGCAATGTGTACATCTACTACATTGCTTGAAGGTGGCAGGTTTTCACCCCATACGCTCTTTTCAATCTCTTCACGACTGTAAACACGACCAGGTTGACTGCATAAAAAAGATAGTAAATCAAATTCACGTGGTGAAAGTCTGAGTTCGTTATCTTCCCAGAAAGCCTGTCTTCTAGCAGGGTGGATCATCATTGAGCCAATTTTCTGTACTGAGTCTGATGTACGGTGACGTAACTGCACGTTGACTCGAGCCAAGAGTTCTTCAGTGTGAAATGGCTTGGTCAGGTAGTCATCTGCACCAGCATTCAGAAGCTCAACTTTAGTAGCAATGTCATCTTTTGCTGTCAGAATGATAATAGGTGTTTCGCTTGTTTTGCGAACACGACGAGCAACTTCTGCACCATCAAAATCTGGTAAACCTAAATCAAGAATAATCAGGTCAGGGTCTTCTTCACGAATTGCTGACAAGCCACGGACGCCTGTATCGCACGTCATAACTTCAAAACCAGCTTCTTCGATTTCAAGTCTCAAAAGACGGCTAATATCAGTATCATCTTCTACTATTAGTATTGATTGTTTTTCTTGCATATTGTGTTATTCACCTACCCAAAATGGGTCTGGACAAAAAATTATGTCCCTCTGCCCTTATATCTGTATTGAAATATACATGAACAGCTCTGTCGAGTTTCTTAATCTAAATTAAATTATTAAAGAAATCATAACATACGTGAGCTTAGCATGAGTTTCGGGAAAACTTTGTTAAATCATCACTTTAGATAAGCGTTTTTTGGCTTAGGCAGTGGATAACTTAAGCGATTAGCAGATGAGAATTTTGGAGTTGGTAAAACTACTGAACTCTTTTAAATGAGAGGTTTTGCTTAGCAAGTCTTTGAGTTGGATTGTGAATGTGAAAAACTTATTTGATTGTGAACGTTGAACTTTAAGAAGGTGTAAGAAAGTTAGCATTTGCATTAATCACAGGATGATAGATAAATTCTACGTCAAGTTAGTGTTGCTATTGTTGCTTATTGTTGCTATGCCTTTAAGACTAAATACGGGTGCGTCTCATTTGAGCTTGGAATCATTTGAGCTTGGAAATAATGTCAAAGCAAATAGAAGTTTGTTTGCTTTTTGAAAAAATTCCCTAAGGTGCGTCCTTTAAGGATTTAACACATTATGACTATGTGAAATACGCATTCAACCTTACGCATTTAACTTTACGCATCCAACTTTACGTATCTAACCTTATAGCGGGACGCACCCTCTAAATACCTAAGTTTTCTAGTTGTGGGAATCTTTTTTGCAATCACTGGGTGTATCAAAAATGTGTGGATTGTGGTGGCTGGCTTTAGGAAGCTGTACCAATATTTTGGATTTTTACGTCTTCAACACCTTTTTGGATATCTTTTGGCATACGACCTAGGATAATAGCTTCACCAATCATTTCAGGAAGGTCCCATGCGACTATTTCAAAGTTGACAGCGCTGTAGTCATATTCAACCTTGTCCATAGTAACTTTGACTTCGTTTTTTGAAATTTCAAGTATGGCGTAATCAGCACCTGGTTCACCGTTTAAGGTTAAGCCTACTGAGCCTGGATTGATAATCCAGCCTGTTTTTAACTCTTTGGTCAGAGGCACATGCGTTTTACCTATAGCCAAGATTTGACAGCGACATTCTTCTAGGACTTTCATCTGTTCTGCCACAGTTTCACCGATTTTGAGTGATTCGCTTGGTGAGTTGATGCCAGTATGAAAGTAGCGAAGTCTACCAGCAGGTGTTCTGAGGCGAGCTTGAACAGGCAGGCTACGTAAGTAGTTCAGGTTATCTTTATCAATGACAGTGTGTGTCCATTCGATAGTCTTATCTGCAACACCACGACGGCGTCTTGCGCCTATAAAGTCAAAGGCTACACGTTCATCCGAGCCGCCAAGCGTGCAAATAACACGTTTTTTACGAATGAGTTCGATAACTTCATTAGGAGCGGGACCATAGCCAACTAGGTCACCAAGGCAGATAATCGTATCTACCCCATACTCGTCAAATTTTTTCATGACTGCTTCAAGTGCAACTATATTTGCGTGAACGTCGCTGATTAGACCTAAAACCACGGG
>CALGZD010000377.1 GCA_937934635.1 uncultured Deinococcales bacterium | reverse complement strand
ACTATTGAAGATGATGATATTGAGCTTCAGATTGATCATCAGGAAGTTAATGATGTCGATTTGTTTAAAGATACTGAGTTTGGTAAAGGTAATAAAAATCTAGGAGAGCAAGCTTTTGCTGTTCAAGATGATGATGATTTACAGGTTATAGAGATAACGGAATTTGGTGAAAGTAATCCGATATCTGTAGGTCCATTATCTGTAGGTCCATCTTCAAGCCAGCAAGTAACAACATCTCAAGTAACCCCACCTGTAGAGCCTATAACTGCAAATACTCAAGCTGATGATGATGCCGAGAGAATGGCACGAAGAGCTAGAAGAGCTCAGCGAAGAGCAGAAGCAGCCGCTGGTGAAGTCGATGTTTTTAAGACTGCCACTGACAAAATAGCGCAAATGCAAGCAAGTATTCAGCAACAGAAAACGGTTTCAAATAACTCTAAACTGACAGTATTTGATACTAAGCAGCAAACCATAGCAGAAAAAATTGCAGCTAAACGGGCTACCTTAGTAGATGAAGAAATGCCTCAAGAGGCTGTTTTAGGTCGTAATAGTCGCAAAGCACAGGTTTTTGAAGAAGATGATTATGATGCTATCGGGAAAATATCTGTTGAAGCAATAGATGAAGAAGCTGTTGAAGAATATAGCAGAGCTAAACTCACTTATTTTGAAGTATCATCTCCTAGTGCTGATGACTCTGATGCTTATGATGTAGAAAAAAGTGAAAGCGTTTCAAACAATAAAAATAGTAAAAAGCCTTCGCTTGGTTTTTCAAGTAAGAGAAAGGCTCGCAAAGAATTATCAGCAACTGACCTTGAAAATGACTTGGATTTTGTTTTTAATTCTGATCCAGCCTTAGATAGTGACAATTTGAAAATCACTGCTGAGCGTCAGCAAGAGTTCAATGAAGTAGTCAAAGCAAGTCCTATCAAAACAATAATACGGGCTGTCGCAACTGTACTGTTATTTATTTGTGTTGGTGCAATCATTCTCTTAGCATTGCCAGGGTTTAAATTTGCTCAAGAAAGTTTTATAGAGCAATCAGACACGAGAGAAAGTCAACACCAGTACATTCCAGGGTTAAATTCAAACTATATGGTTTATACAGAAACGCTACCTAAAGGTCTTGAGGATGTTATGGATGTAATAGTAGTACAACGTCCTGAAGAGTCTAAGTATCCACAGGGGCACGAGTTTAGCATATTCCCAGATTCACCTTTGAGTTTGGATGTTAAGGGCGAATGGCTTCTACAAGCAAGATATAAAAACCGCACCCTTTCTAACTATGTAGAATTAGACTTACCTAATTTAGGTGCAGAGCCAATTACGTTTTCTTTCGATTTTAAAAATTAAAATTGAGGTCTAGTGTTTTAGGCGAGCTTAGGTATTTCACTATCAGGGAATCTTGTTTTGAGTGCTTTGAGAAAGACTCGTACCGTAGGTACTTTTAAGCTGCTTGGTAGCACCGCTATGTAAATTGGTCTTTCTAAATCCGTATGGGGCTTAATCACTTTAAGGTTACTGGGAAGCTCTTCTATTGCAAGGCTTGGCAACAAACCAATACCTAAACCTTCTGAAACCATATTGATAAGCGTTGTATCTTCTCTTACTTCAAAAGCAGCTTCAACATCTTCTCCTATAAGATTTTTCAAGTGCCATCTTGTATAGGTATCATAGACATCATCACCTATGGGTAAAATGAGTGCTTCCTGACCTAGTTCTTTCCAAGTGATTGTTTCTCTCGGATCATCTTTAGGTAAAACGACTTTGACGATGTCATTCATAAGTTTCCAGATAAGCAAATGCTTTTCATTCGCTGGAGCATGGCTCACAAAAGCCAAATCTACTTGATGCTCTCGAACCATTCTGCGTCTAGTATTGCCAGGGCTGTGGCTGTCTTCGATTTCAATGATTTTTATTGTTAAGTTTGGATATTCTTTACGAAGTGCGGCAATTAGTTTTGGAACAATTTTCCCTGCTGCACTTCTAAAAGAAGTTAGTCGCAAGACGCCGTGTACATTTCCTTTAGAGAGTTGAGCTTCTTGCTCGATTGCTTCAGTGAATTTAAGAACACCACGGGCATGACTAGCAATGTTTAAACCTACGGTGGTAGCCCTTGCGCCAAAACGTCCTCTATCAAGTAATTTAACGCCTAATTCTTTCTCTAAATCAGAAATAGCATGGCTTACAGAAGCCTGAGCTATGCCAAGTCGAAGCCCAGCTTCCGAAAAGCTTCCAGAATCAATGGTTGTTATAAAGGCTTTAAGTTGATGTAGTTTCATGTAATTTTAGTATCTTAGTTATGTAAGTCAGGCTTATATCCAAATAATTTATGAATTCTAAGCCCATAAATAAAGACTAAATGATGAGCATGAGTCTATCTATAGACATTGTCTATGGATGTCTAATCAATCTATAGATATTGTGTATTGATTCACAAGGTCACAAAGTCTAAACTTCTTTTTGATGCTTGAGAGTAGGTTTACACGAAACTCTCCGAAGATTTCAAATAAATATTTTTAGGGATGAATAAAATGACAACTACAAATCCAAATGCAGATTTTACTGACCAGCACGAACTAAAAGCTACGCTACATATGATTGTTTTAGGGCTTGTAATCCTAGCAGCTACAACGCTTTTTTGGTTCTTAGCTGCATAAGGGTGCCTCCCGCCAAGGGTTGAAAACGTACATAGCTATATCAAACTCATTTTTAACTTCGTCTGGGACGCACCTTGGAAGTTTCTCAAAAAGCAGAGAAACTTCTAATTATTGTGAAATTATTTTCAATTTCATATGGGACGCACCCTGCATAACTCTTAGTTCACTTCTTTAATGAAAAAAAGGACACCTCCTCGGAAGTGTCCTTTTTTGTTTTAAAACTCAAAAGCTAGCTTGCTGCTTGTAACGTAATTCGGACAAACTTTGATGTTGGTGTATTACTTCTTTCTGCAACACTATTTACGGGTACAAGCACATTTGCCTCTGGGAAGTAGGTCACCGCAGGACCAGAAGGTACGTCATAGCCTACGGCTATGAACTTCTTAGCAATGCGTGTTTCGCCTTCATATTCGCTAGTTAGGTCTAAAACATCACCTTCAGCGATATTGTGTTTGTTCATATCGCCTTTGTTTAACATGACTACACGACGTTCGTTATATATGCCACGATAGCGGTCGTCTAAACCGTAAATAGTGGTATTGAACTGGTCGTGTGAACGAAGCGTCATCATGATGAATTCATCGTCACCTACACCCATATCAGGAATGGCATGAACGGTGAATTTTGCTTTGCCTGTATCAGTTGTAAAGTTGCCTTCTCGTGGACCATTTGGTAGGTAGAAACCTGCATCTACTCGTACACGGTCGTTGTAGTTTTCAAACCCTGGAATTACTGCTTCAATAGCATCACGAATTTGGTCGTAGTCACTTACTAAGCCAGACCAATCTACTTTTGAATCTTTCAAGGTGGCTTCTGCCATTTTGCAACAATCGCTGGCTCACTCAGTAAGTGCTCTGAAGCTGGTGTCATCTGCCCTTCAGACTTCTGCACAACACCCATTGAGTTTTCACAGCTTACAAATTGTTGACCATTTGCTTGAACATCACTTTCTGTACGACCAAGACACGGAAGAATCAATGCTTTTTTACCTGTGATGAGGTGTGAGCGATTTAGCTTCGTAGATACTTGCACTGTTAAGTCACAATTTCGAAGTGCATCGGCAGTGTATTCAGTGTCTGGCGTTGCAGATAGGAAGTTACCACCCATCGCAAAGAATACTTTGCCTTTACCACTGTGCATTGCCTTAATAGCTTCTACAGTGTCGTAGCCATGTTCACGTGGTGCAGTAAACCCAAAAGTACTGTCGAGCTTGTCTAAGAAAGCTGGCTTTGGCTTTTCCCAAATGCCCATAGTTCTGTCACCTTGTACGTTGCTGTGACCACGAACAGGACAGAGACCTGCACCTTCTTTACCGATGCTGCCTTTCATAAGGATGAGGTTTACAAATTCTTGAATAGCTGCCACACCATGCTTGTGTTGTGTGAGTCCCATTGCCCAACAAATGATGATGCGGTCATTGTCTGCACAGAGCAGTGCAAGTTTTTCGATTTCTTCTTGTGAGATGCCACTCTCACTTACAATTTTGTGCCAATCTTCGGCAACGATGTCTGCTTTGAAAGCATCAAAACCCTCAGTCTTATTGTTTATGAAATCTTGGGCAACAACTTGTTTAGCACTGTCTTCTAGCGCAAACATGGCTTTCATAACACCTTTTGCTAAGGCAATATCGCCAGCAACTTTTACAGGTACGAACATGTCACTGAGTTCATTACCTGAACCTAGGACTGTTTTTAAACCTTTAACAGGGTTTTTGAAATCTTGAGGATTCTTGACTTTTACTAAGCCTGTTTCTTTTAACGGGTTGATTGAAACAATCTTTGCGCCGTTATTCTTGGCTTTTTCAAGCGCTGTGAGCATCCTTGGATGGTTAGTTCCTGGGTTTTGTCCAACAACAAGAATCAAGTCTGCTTTGTTAAAGTCATCTAGTGTAACGGTTCCTTTACCAATGCCAATCGTTTCAGAAAGACCTGTACCGCTTGATTCGTGGCACATGTTTGAGCAATCAGGTAAATTGTTTGTGCCATACTGACGTACGAAAAGTTGGTATAAGAAGGCTGCTTCGTTGCTTGTGCGACCACTGGTGTAGAAGATAGCTTCGTCTGGTGAAGCCAGTTTATTTAGCTCTTCACCGATTGTTTTGAAAGCGTCATCCCAAGAGATTGTCTTGTAGTGACTGCTACCTTCTTCTAGCACCATCGGGTGAGTAAGGCGACCTTGCTTGTTGAGCCAATAATCAGATTCTTCTGCTAAAGCTTCAACAGAATATTTTTCAAAAAATTCTGGTGTAACTCTGCGGTTGGTTGCTTCATCTGCGACAGCTTTTGCACCGTTTTCGCAAAACTCTGCACCCCAACTGCGTTCATCATCTGGATCGGGCCATGCACAACTTGGACAGTCAAAGCCTTGAGTTTGGTTGAGCATAGTTAAAAGCTGGAGACCTTTAGAGATATGTGTTTGTCCAAAAACATGTTTTCCTGAAGAAATCACAGCAGGGATTCCTGCTGCAACTTCTTTTGGTTTACCTGTTTTTAGACCCGTAAAGTCCTCTGGTGGTTGTGCTTTTGTTTTTCTTGTCTGTTCTGACATGATTTTTCCTATCAAAAGAATTGTTTGTGAATTTGCTGTATTTTAGCAGGTTGGACTATCCAGTGTCTGAGGTTTCTTGGAAAACTGAGGGGAAATTGAGAGAAAATTGAGAGAAAATTGAAGAAATGTCAGGAAGAGGTAGTGTGAGGTAGCGTAAAGTCGCTTTCTCTGCAAATTGGTCTTATTCGTTATCGCTAAAAGGGTATTGCCTGATATACTAGCTAAACCGTAATACAAGAAAAGAGCTTCATTTATGTCAACTATTCCAACTGTTCCCCTACAAAAGATTAGTTATAGCGAAGAGGAAATGCTCGAGCGCTCCCGCAGCTACTTCGATTACATGGCGAAACGGCACAGCACACGAGATTTT